>JBLHLE010001074.1:0-3197 GCA_047620805.1 Pirellulaceae bacterium | reverse complement strand
CCCGCCGCTCCCTTGATTGCGTACTGACAATTGATCTTCAGCGTCCGCTCCCAGAGTGAACGAAGCGGTGACGTTGCCGCCAGCGAAACCCGAATCATCTGGGTCGTCAATCGTTGCGGCCGCAGATTGGTCGAGAATGATATTGCTGTCGCCAGTGCTGAACGTAACGCTGTCGCCGTCAAGGTCGGTGATGAGCGGGGATTCGTTGGGATTGAGACCCGCCGTGTAGATGTCCTGCAGTTCCTGGTTGGTCAACGCGCGATTCCAAACGGCCACTTCGTCAATTAATCCTTCAAATGAGCCACCATTTTCATTGTTGCCGCGACCGATGTCGAGGTTTCCGTGCCGATTAAGCGCGCCAGTAGTCTGCTGTGTGACTTGGACAACATTGGTTGTCCCTTCTTCGCCGACGAGAATTTGCTGTTGACCACCCGAATAGCGAAAGACCGCCATGTGCCACTCGTTCGCGGTGCTATATGGCGTTCCGCCACCGGATCCGAGATCATTACCCCAGAATCCCATGTGCGCATTGTTGTTTCGAACGCCGAAGTGAACACCATCTCTGTCATTTCCAAAGATGAACTTGTCACCCGTGGAATTATTGTCACGGCGGAACCAAGCAAGGTACGTAAACTCTCCGTTGCCAGCCTGCAGAGTGCTTGTATTGATCGGTAACTCGACTTCCGAGTTATCAAAATCGAGAGCCGTTCCGAACTGACTGTTCAGAGACGCTTGCCCGTAAGCCACCACGCTTGTCGCTGTCCCAACTCCACCCGATGAACCTGCGTTGGCGAGAGTACCCGAAGCTTCATCAAATCCAAAGTAGACTTGTGGACTCAATGAGGTCACAGCTGTGTGAAGAGGCGAACCCATCACGGCTAACAATTCCCTCGACTCAAGGTTTTCCAACTGAATAATTCTGCGAAGGTTCTTTCGTTGGCGTTTATTTCGTCGTGACATATCACGCTCCTGTTGAGGCGTTGGGAGTCGGAAGCGAGGCTTGACTCATGGTTGAGGTTGAGGTTGAAAAGGAGAAGGGTGTGCCTAACTGCCGTCTGTTTATCTGGCCAACTACGAATGAGTGTGGCCAAATAAAGAGAATGGACGTAAGTGCAATCTCAAATGTGGCAGTTGAAATTTATGCTATCACGACAATGGTGATTTGCAATGTTTGCAGTGAAAGTCCGGATGCGGGGAAATAGCGGGGTAATTCTATGGCATAAGCTGCACAGATAGCCTTAGAACGCAATTTGGACGTCGATTTGAAGTGCAGTGCCAATTATTTTTTTGAAAACTTCAATCCGGATGTAGCGATTACTCCGGTTCTGCTGCGATTGGCCCTAATCTCCACGAAGTTGCGCAACCGTTTGCCGATGGCTAAGAGTAGAGCCCGGTAAAATGATTCGAAGGTGTGTCCACGGGACTCAAGTACTCATCGCCCGTTCCACGCCAATTCTCATACCAGATCCCCAACTTCAGCGTCGCGTCAAAGTGGCGGAAGAACTCAGTACACAGTCCAATAGTATTTCCACTCAAAACTGGTCCAGTCCCAATACCGCAGCAAAAGGAATAGAGTGAGACCTAGGAAGAAGCCACCGATACCGAATATCACCGCCCAGTACAGTACCTTCCCAACAAAGTCCGCGGCGGAAAAAGCAACATCTTGCCACGCGTTGTTTGCCAACGTCAGAAAGTTGGCGAGAACACGTTTGGTATTTTGACTTGCTTTGACCTGGTCGTCCAATTTCTGCAGATGCTGCAAGGTGCCTGGTGCAGTTTCGACAACGTCGGACAATTCGGTTTCGGTCAAGTCTTTCTTCTGCGCGTCTTTTTTCTTCGCGGCTTCCACCTCAACCGCGTCTTCAGCGGTTTGTTGATTTGCGGAATTCCCAGTGGTTACGCCTGCTGGATTCTCTCCTTGTTTTCCGTCGACGAATGTTCCGTCGACGAATGTTCCGTCTGCGGTGATGCGGATTTCATTCCCTTCGATTCGCTCTCTCGTCGAGCCTTCTTGCGCCAATAGTGGGACGCAACTCATGAGGACGAGAATCACAGGTAGGCCCCCCTGCCCTGTTAAGTGCGAGATATCGCTCGATCGTCTATTCAAATTTCGTTTCTTCAAGAGCTCGTGTCCGCATGGAAGATTGAGTAAATCCGTTAAGGCTCAAAATGATTTGCTGGATATTCGTCGACGATTGTCGGATATTGTCAACTGGCGAATGCTAATTTAGTTCATGATGATCGTGGCGACCAGAATGTACCGAAAAACCGTTCTGCACTTCTCCGCTTTTTGTCCAAAGGGGTTCAATGAGCCACGCGAGCAGTTGCAGATACTGCGGCTATTCGCAAATTAGCTCGCCTCTCTGGATTCCCAAAGAGTGTCTGGAAGATGGTCTGGCTTTGCTCTAAACTGACCCGTTGTCGATTGTCAATGTGTCGGTATTTAAGGCTCACGCATTCGCAGGCGAATTATCTTTCAGTGAAAGCATCGCATGAAACAGACAACGCTTATTGTCCTTCTGCTGGCGGCACTCGTCTGTATCAACAGTGTTGTCTTCCTGCGGGCGTTTGAGAACGCCAACCGAGATGGTGCTCAAGTTATCACGCTGCGAGGAGCCACGCAGTTCGGCGAGGATCACGCTTTCACTAAAACGATCCGAAGGTTTGAAGAACTGGTTGTCGAGTATTACGACAAGCCCATTAAGTTTGAACTCTACATCAATAGCGAGTTGGGCTTGGAGAAGGATTACTTCGAGTACATGAACCAAGGCCTGACGGTGGACTACGGTATCGTATCGCCATCACATATGTCGACGTACTGCGAGTCAGCTCCGTTGATGGATGTGCCGTTCCTGTTTCGAGACTTGGACCACTGGAATCGGGTGCTGGACAGCGACGCTCTCCAGCCTATCGCCGACGAAATATATGACAGAGCCGATGTGATGTTGATTGGCTATGCGGGGGGTGGCGTTCGCAATTTGATCGTCAAAAAGCCGATAACGAACATGCAAGAGTTAAAGGGACTGAGTATTCGCGTAATGGGGGCTCCCATTCAAACTCGAATCTTTCAAGCGATCGGGGCGGCGCCATCCGTTATTGCCTATAGCGAAGTTTATAACGCGATCCAAACGGGTGTCATCGATGCCGCGGAAAACGAAGCCGCCGGAATTCGGCAGATGAAGTTCTACGAAGTCGGT
>JBLHLE010001073.1:0-3199 GCA_047620805.1 Pirellulaceae bacterium | reverse complement strand
TTGGGGATTGGATAATTGGATTCATTGTGCGAGCGGCGCGCACCACGGTGGTTACGAAAAGGGAACCAGCATACTTTCAACCTCAATACAGAAACGAACGGCTCTAGGCAGTCGCGATTTTCGCATTCGCCCAGATGCAGGCCTGCTGGATCCGCAATCGGGACCGTCGCAATACGGCCGAAATCGAGACGACTGGGGCAATTGGTTTGGCGTGCAGAATAGCAATCCACTGTGGCACTATGTCTTGGCAGATCACGACCTGCGGCGAAATCCGCATGTCGTCTCTCCCGATCCGAGGCGACAGGTAGTAACTCCCACGAATCCTCGCGTTTACCCTGCGAAAGCTCCGCAAAAAAGATTCCACAGTTTTGAACAGTCCGGTCGATTTACGTCGGCGTGCTCCGCAATTATCTATCGCGACAAGCTATTGTTTCCCCCCACTGAGTCTGCCCAAATCGGTAACACCGATCGGCTACCCACCAGTCATTCATTTACATGCGAGCCGTTCCACAACCTCGTGCAACACAACATCATTGAAGAAGATGGCGCGAGTTTTACTTTTCGACGCGATCCAGATGAGCAAGATAAAGATTTCTTCGCGTCCGCCGACCGGTGGTGCCGGCCGGTGATGGTTCGGACAGGTCCGGACGGGGCGTTGTGGGTCGTCGACATGTATCGATACATGATCGAACACCCTCAATGGTTACCTCCCAAAGGTCGCGACGAATTGCGACCGCACTTTCGCAGCGGAGAAGACCTGGGCAGGATTTACCGGATTCTCCCCGAAGCAAAACAGCTATCCGCTTGGCGAGGACTAGATCAACTAAGTCGCTCGGAGCTGATCGCGAAGTTGGAAAGTGCTAACGGCTGGATACGGGACGCGGCGCAGCGGTATTTGGTAACGGGCTCGTACAAATCCGATCCTAACGAGTTGCCCTTAGATGTCGAATTGAAACTACTAGCGGCAAAAAGTGCGTCGCCACAGGGCCGTTTGCACGCGCTATGTTCGCTGGACGGGTTGGGCTCATTGGATTCGAAGACAGTCGCCCGAGCATTAACCGACCAGCACCCGGGCGTCCGCCGTCAGGCTGTCCGTTTAGCGGCATCTCTCGGCGACCCGCCAATCGACGCGTTACTAAAGCTGACGAGCGATAGTTCGGCGAAAGTACGGCTTCAGGTTGCAATTTCGTTAGGTGATATCGAGTCGGCTAAGACTGCCGATGGATTGGCTCAAATCATTGCCGCTGAAACGGACAACTACGTTGTAGCAGGTGCAATGAGCTCGATTAATTCGGAAAACATTACCGGATTACTTGCCGCGTTCTTGAAGCTAGACAACCCGTCACCCGATCGTTTGGCAGATGTACTGCGGCAAACGGTTGCTCATGGCAAAGCGGCCGAAGCGGTAGCAGCACTTTCTGCGTTCTTCGCTGGCTCCAATATTAAGGAGCAAATGGAGGTTCTTCGATCGCTCTTGGATTCATTGGAGAGTAAGAATCAGTTGGATGAACTGAAGTCAATTCTTGTACCCGTCCGCGCTGTTTCACTTAAAGCACAACGCCTTGCATTTGCGAGCGAAGAGGATGAGGAGACGCGGGTCCTAGCTGTTTCGCTATTGAATCGGATTCCAGGTGCGGGCAAAGTGGATCTGGAAAAGTTATTCGACTTGATTCATCCGGTCAGCGTTCGCCGAGCGGCCGTCCTTCAGATCGCAAACACGGAGAAGCAGTTCGCCGCCAAACAATTATTGGCGACGTGGTCTGAACACGTTCCCGACGTACGGCGGGAGGTGCTAACGCAGCTTCTTTCCCGCCCGGAATGGGCCGAGGAGTTTTTGAATAAGATCGCCGAGGGAGTTGTCAAACGTGGGGATATTGATGCAGCGACACGTCAGCGATTGGGTACGTTAGGTGCGAGTGTTGCAAAGCGCGCCAACGAAGTTTTGGCCACTCCACAAGATCGCGTTGCCGTCATCAATCGATTTCAGCCTGCACTTCAATTGTCGGGCGACTTCACTCGCGGTCAAAAACTATTCCAAAAGAACTGTGCCGCTTGCCACCGACTGGACAATGTTGGCCAAGAGTTTGGCCCCAATCTCGCGGCCCTTACGAACAAGCAATCTGATGCGTTGCTGGTCGCCATGCTCGATCCAAACTCCGCAGTGGAAGCCAAGTATGCCTCGTACACGGCCTCGACCGTAAATGGCCGTATCTATTCCGGCATGCTAGTCAGCGAGACAGGTACACAAGTAACCATCCAGCAGGCCGACGGGAAGAAGATCACATTACTTCGCGGGGACATCGAAGAAATCAAAGCAACCGGAAAATCGTTCATGCCCGAGGGTCTAGAAGAAAAACTCAACCAACAGGACATCGCCGACCTTATCGATTTCGTCCAACGGAAACGCAATTGAATTGTAGTTGGCAACCCACTGGAAACTTGGCATGAGGCGAGTCCCCAAATAGTCTTCCTTTTTTCCTTCTTCTCTGCGGTCCTCTGCTTCTCTGCGACCTCTGCGTTTAGCACCGAATACTAATTCCCGTGGCGTCTGGAAGATTGTTCTTAATGCGGAGGCGTTACCAGCCGAGTCTTCGCATTGCTGATCCGAACAACCGGCGCAATAGGAATTTGACCAAACGGTTTCAACGAACTTACGGTTTCTAATGCTCAGCACATGTGCCGATTCCATCGTCCATTGGATTTTGCCGCAAGCCGATAGAAGCGATCTGCACTCTCTGGTCGATAAGATGAACGAGATGTATGCAAGTTCGCGATCAACGGAGGCGGCCTATGGGCACTAAAAACAAGAAGAAACGTGGCCCGCGACGATCGTCCACACAACGACAACCCTCGGCCCAAAAAATAGATCCGCTGCCCCCTCACTCAGTGCTACTTGCTAAAGCGATGGAATTCCACCAACAAGGTAAGCTGCCCGAAGCCCGTCGAAGCTACGAGACGATACTGCATCAGGACCCGGTGAATGTCGATGCGCTGCGTCTGTCCGGGCTCGTCGCCCTCCAGCAGGGAGAATCGTCAGCGGGAGTACGACTGCTCAATGAAGCAGTGAGACTTCGTCCCGATTCTGTTGTGTGTTGGAAGGAGTTGGCGCGAGCGTATCGTCATGTCGGACGATTCGATAGAGCCGAGGAGGCCGCGCGGCGCGTCATCGAATTGCAACCGGACGATACCGAACACAAAA
>JBLHLE010001072.1:0-3200 GCA_047620805.1 Pirellulaceae bacterium | reverse complement strand
TTTGGGTTGCTGGCGGAATGACCCCACGTGAAAGCCTTTCGGCAAACGAAGAGATTCGCTTTGCTTCAATTGGCGTTGGTGGCAAAGGATCGAGCGACTCATCGGACGCTGGCCGGTCTGGCAAGAGGGTTGCGATCTGCGATATCGATCAATCTCGACTTGATGGTGCTGGGAAGAAATTTACCGACGCCAAAAAATTCGACGACTACCGCAAGATGCTCGACGAGATGCACAAAAACGTCGACGCAGTTACGGTTAGTACTCCCGACCACAACCACTTCGTTGCCTCCTCCCGCGCGATCAAGCACGGTCTTCACTGCTTCACACAGAAGCCGTTGAGTCACACGATCTGGGAAGCTCGCGAGTTAGGTCGTCTAGCGAAAGAGCACAAAGTTGCCACGATGATGGGCAACCAAGGCACAGCCAACAGTGGCCTCCGCGAAGCAGCCGCTTTGATCAAAGGTGGTGTACTGGGAACGATTCAAGAAGTTCACGTTTGGACGAATCGTCCTGTCTGGCCTCAAGGTCTGGGACGTCCGACGGAAACTCCCGATGTGCCTGCTGGCATCAACTGGGATTGCTGGATTGGCCCAGCGAAAGAACGACCGTATCACCAAGCATATCACCCCTTTAAATGGCGTGGTTGGTGGGATTTCGGTACGGGTGCTTTGGGCGATATGGCTTGCCATACGTTCAACATGCCTTACGCCGGTTGCGATCTGTTCAACCCAACTTCGGTTGTTGCCGAAACCGCTGGGCACAATAAAGAAACGTATCCAGCGTGGTCGATCATCGACTTCGTCTTCCCCGCCAACGACTGGCGTCCCGAAATCACTTGCTCGTGGTACGACGGTGGCAAGCGTCCCGACGCTGCTAAGTTCAGCGGCAAGAAACTTGGCGATAGTAACAGCGGCGCGCTGATCATCGGCGACAAAGGTAAGCTCTACTCGCCTGGCGACTATGCAGACAAGTATGAGTTGATCGGCGTCGAAAAGAAGGACGTTGAGTACAAGCGTTCGCCCGGTCACTTCCGCGAATGGGTCGACGCAATCAAAGGTGGCGATCCCGCGATGTCGAACTTCCCCGAATACGCTGGTCCCCTTACTGAAACCATCTTGCTCGGTAACCTCGCGGTTTGGGCCGATGGCAAGAAGATCGAATGGGATGCCAAAAACCTGGTTGCTACCAATGCACCGGAAGTCGCATCGATCGTCAACAAAGAATATCGCAATGGTTGGGAAGGCTAAGCCGTTCCTCCACTAGCGATCATGAATTACGCGAGCCGTGGGCAAATTGTCGCCCACGGCTCGTTTTGTGTATATACTGGCGTATTGGGACAAACCAAAAGCACCAGCTGCTGCCCGCTGCATTGCGAACTACTTTTTGCGAACTACTTTTTGCGATTTATTAATGCGAAATGGGGCCGATAGCTTGACTTATCTTTGTAACGCGTTGAGCCCTGCGGGAGACGTGAACTCGATAGACAATTCACGCGATACGCACTTCCGCCACAGACGCACTTCCGCCACAGACGCACTTCCGCCACAGACGCACTTCCGCCACAGACGCAGTCGCCGACTGAATCGAGACGCCGACTGAATCGAATCACGGACTGAACTGAATCACGGACTGATCCGAGGAAACTCCCCATGCTGGAAGACGAAGATCTCCTTCAGATTCTTCTCTTTACGAAACCGAGTGAGCTACCGCCGCCGCACGCCGAACAACTTTTAGAACGGCTACCGGAATCTGTCGAGTTGCGGGCGGGCCTCCGTGAAATGGACGAATCGCGTCGTCTCGGTTTGCTCGAGCGAATCGGGATGTCCGCTGAACGATTCGATGAAATCTGTCGCGCCGCCAACAATTCGTCGACATCCCTGGGCAAAATCGTTGCCGTCGCAGTCGTCTTGCTGATCGTGGCTATCGGTACTTGGTGGGTAGCAACTCAGCGGAATAACGAAGTCGTCGACGCCGGCCCGAATAGCACTGCCGATTCCGTCAACTCTCCCACGGGTATCACACCCCAAGTGGTCGACAAAGGTGATGCTCCCGAAAGACCGGGACACGGAACCGATTCGGATGGCGAAACACCGGGCGTACCGCACCCCGCAGACGCCAGCGGGGATACGACGGACTCGGGCAATAGCAGCGACCCTCCAAACGGCGGCACGGCAACGGGCGTGGACGAACCCGTTGCGGAACCGCCGAAGCCTGTCGATATCGCATCGCTACCAAAGTTCAAAGATGTTTGCTTTGGCACATTCGACGTGACGAAGTCGCTTCCCAACAAGGAAGATGTCGAACGGTGGTTTGAGGCCAAGAAAGGAGGCAAGTTCAGCGTCACTCGTTCGCGATGGGGAGAGATAGTTCAATTCGACGGACTCGTTGGATTCCGCAAACCTTTGTTGGAAGGAAAGGCGATTCGCCTTTGGCTGGACCAATTCAATCGCCTTCAAATTCGACTGTTCAACGGTGAGGAAGGGATTACGTTGGCATACTATGAAGGTGATCGCCATCGCTGGGGAGCATACAAATGCTCCCGAGATCCGCAGGCGGAAAAACCGCAGAGCTATGAATTGATCGCGACAGACGACGACCAAAACCGCCGCTCGTCTCTCCAGCGCGGCGGCCCAATTGAGTTGCGTTATTATCGGGGCCGACTGTTTCTCACCCGCGGAGATCTAGTCCTAATCAATGTCCCCTGCGACAAAGCTCCCGACGAAATACACCTGCAAGGTCGCGCCATGTTTGTTGGAATCGACTACTACGATTCCGCGCCGCCGATCATTCCGGAAATTGAGGCCGCGAAAGAGTTCGTCTACACGCCGGCGGATTTGCACTGGGACCGAATTTCTCCCGAGAGGCAGGAGTTTGCTAAGCTGCCAGACGGCGGAGTAAGACTGTCGTCCAAGAACAGCCCGTCAATGGGATGGGCGGCGACACTACTTCCGGATCATGGACCGGCCGAAATCATCCTGGAATTGGCGGATGTCACGGAAGGAACGGGCGTGTTCTTGGGGCATGGAAACAATCAAGTCCATCGAGTCGTTCAATTCATTACGAACACCAGGGACAAGCGTCTGACCGCTCATTTTGGCGGGTTTGACAGCAACTACATGATGGACAAAGGGTCGGTGGACGAGCGGATAATGGCCTACGTCAACCGAGAACACGTGTGGGTCAAGCTGGTCTTTGGTTGC
>JBLHLE010001071.1:0-3212 GCA_047620805.1 Pirellulaceae bacterium | reverse complement strand
GATCGGCGATTGTCATGAGCACCATGCCAGGCTGCACCGGACGATTCTCCAAATTCTTGGCGACGTTCCACGAAATAACTTGCCCCGCAATTGGAGCACATATTTTCAACATGTCGATCTTGTCATCGACCAGATCGCGTTGTTTATTGAGACTAGTCAGTTGTGCTTGTAGCTGAGCCCGTTCGCCGGACAACTGAACTCGCTGGTCTTCGCTGAGTCGTTCTCCACCTTCGATTAACGTCTTGTCGATAGAACTGATCCGTTGGAGTGCGGAAGCAATCTGTCCATTCAACTGTTCACTTTCGACGGACAAGTCGGGATTGCGGAGTTCGAGCAGAACCTCGCCAGCAGCAACCTGGTCTCCATGATCTTTATAAACCGTGGAGACAACGCCGTTGAGTTGAGCGAACACTTCCCTCTTGGCCACGGGCTCCAAGGTGCCGTTGGCCTGCATATTGAATGGAATCGGAACGACGATCAAGACAATCAGTAACGCCAGTACGCCGATCGCAACCGCCAGGGTCTTGGGTAATGTTCGAGCAGCGATCAGCCAGCGGGAACGACCGAGCGTTTTCCAGAGCGGCATGAGGAACAAATTGTGTTGTTCCATCGAGTTAGCCAATGCGCGTGCACTGTGTTCGTACACTAGGTCGACGCGTGGTTCGAGAAGACCGCGAGGAACATTGCTTTCGATTTGCTCGACAATCAATGCGCCAAAGATCTCGCGCGACGTGTTGTCTTCAACTTCCGCTTCAGATCGAGCAGACTCTTGTTCGTTGACCTCGTAGAATTGTTTTGGTTTGCGTAGCGGCAAGACAACCATGGACTGAGTGTAGGACTCGTCGACATAGTCTTCCAAAGCGGACTCGACCTGCGGTGGTAGGTCGTCCGTAACACCGTCGTACCAGAGCGGTTCACCTGTGGCGACCACTCGAGACGCCAGTTGGCTAAGTAGGTGAACGATGTTAGACCGATTCTCCAAAGTATCCTGGCCACTTATCGCTTCGATGTGGCAGGTGCTTCCCTTGCTGATCGCAACAGAAACGCGGTCGCAACCAATCAGTCTCCGTCCTTCGTTCGCCACGGTGTAGGAAACTTCTCGCATGTCCAGGCTATCATGAACCAATCGCGAGAACTGATCCGCTTGCTCCCACAGCGTGTGGCGATCACTAAACTGTCGGAGTTTACGACTCTTCAGCCACTCGCCAGCCAGCTCGCACATCTGCAAGAGGAATTTCAAGTAACCGCGTTGAGTCGCCGGCGCGGAATCGGGCCGTTGGAAGATTTCTACGACACCTTCTACTTTGCCTTCACTTCGCAAAGGCGCGAGAACCAGCAGATAGCGAGTCGGGTTACCGCCGGAATGTTCGTCGCCGGCACCTGACAGCGGCGGTTGCAATATCGGTTCGTTGCGAGCGACCACATAATTCAGCAACTGCTGGTGACGCTTGGCATCGTCGGAAGTGGGATCGAGCAAAGTGTCGCTGATGCTGATCTGATAAGCCAATTCCGGCCGGCGATTTTCGCCCAGGATCCAAACCGCACCACCGACTGCAGCTAATGCAGAAACGATACGCTGGGTGAAATGAGCGTAAAACTCTTCCGGTCCGATATCCGTTTTCGCAAGTTGGGCGATCTCATTTACGAGTCCGCGGATTTGAGCTTTTGTCTGCTCAATGGTTTGGGCATCAATTTGTTGCTCTGAGGACATAGCGGGCACCGAACGAATAGGAATTTGTTAGTCTACGGCCGAACACAGACCATTGGTTTCAATGTATACAGGACGAAACTTTGTTACAACTTCTTGGGGGGATCCCCTGTCAGGAATTTGAACTCCATCGACACTTTGTAACGGTTGTACGGATTGGGACGTTCAACAATCGAAATCTCGGCGCGACTAAGGTTACGTTCCTTAGCAACGCGTTCGGCCACCGAAACATCGCCTTCCGCTCTTAAGTTGTTCAATTAGTCGTATTGGTTGCTTATTAATATGTAGGTCGCATTACGCGTTAGTGCGCAACGAACCGCCAATATGCGTTGGCAATCTGAGCTGTCTGCGTTGTTAGTCTGCACTATCGAGATAGGGATCGAGTCCCATTTCTCGCTGCAGTTTCTTTCTTTGTTTTTCGTGATGCATTAGCGAGAAGCGGTCGCGTAAGTGCCGAGCCTCGACCTTCTTCTGAGCGCGTTTAAAAAGGTTACTATACTGCTTGAGAGGGCCCGTCGACTTGGCGCCGAACTCCTCTAGTTTTTCGCCCTTGTCGGGTCCTAAACCAGAACCGAGGATCTCGTCTTCCAGCGACAGGTAAAACCGGAATGTTCCGGCATCTCCTTGCCGTCCGCAACGACCGACTAGCTGACGGTCGACCCGAGCCGAATCGTGCATCTCTGTCACGATCACGTGCAATCCACCTTGTCCAGCCACTCCGTCGGCAAGCTTAATGTCGGTACCGCGACCAGCCATATTCGTCGCCACGGTGACTTTGCTTGTCTGCCCGGCATCGCCGACAATTTCCGCTTCACGAGCGATCTCGCGAGCATTAAGCACTTCGTGTTCGATGCCAGCTTTGGTCAGTAACCGGGAGACGATTTCCGACTTATCGATGGAACGAGTACCGACGAGAATTGGCCGCTGCTTGGCGTGCAGCACTTTGATTTCCTCTACGATCGCGTTCCACTTCTGCTCCTCCGTACCGTAAATGCGATCTTCCAAGCGTTGACGAATCGGCGGTTTGTTCGGCGGAATGCGGACGACCTTCGTCTTATAAATCTTTCTCAGTTCGTGGGCCGAAGTCATACACGTACCGGTCATTCCAGCCAAGTGCTTGTATCTCAAAAAGAGGTCTTGGACGGTGATTCGGGCCGCTTGGCCTGTGGGCACGGAAATCTCCACTCCCTCTTTCGCTTCAATTGCTTGGTGAATGCCGTCGCGCCACTTGCGTCCCTCTGCCTTTCGCCCCGTGAACTCATCCACGATGACAATCTCACCGTCGTCGACCACATACTGTCGATCAAGGAAGAAGTCGCGGGCAACTTTGACGGCCCGCTCTATGTAATCGTATAGATCGATCAATCCCATTCCGCTCATTTCGTCGTTCATCGGTAGACGACGCACCAACTGCCGGCCCAGGCCGGTAAGTTCCACTTTCTTGGTCTCGTGGTCGAACTCATAGTGCTCATCTTCGACGAACATCTCGGAGTATTTTGCGGCC
>JBLHLE010001070.1:0-3214 GCA_047620805.1 Pirellulaceae bacterium | reverse complement strand
ACACTCTCCCGAATTTCTTGCACTCACATCACTCTGCCACGTGTTACTGAATACCAACGAGTTCATTTTCATTGATTAGTGCAAGTTAACCATGTCTCCTCAAAAACAACTATTTCCATGCGGAAACACTCGACGCGAATTTGTTTGGCAAATGGGCGGGGGTTTCGCGGGATTGGCCCTTAGTTCGCTGCTCGGGCAGGATGGATTTTTCGATAGTCCAGTCGGCGCCGCCGAACCAGAAAACGGAGTCATGCAGCCGTTGGCCGCCAAGCCTCCCCATTTCGAAACCAAAGCCAAGAGTTGCATTTTCTTGATGATGAACGGCGCGCCGAGCCAGGTCGACACGTTCGACTTCAAACCGGAACTGAAGAAATACGCGGGCAAGACGCTACCGGCCGATAAACAGTACATCAACTCGGGCGGCCGCAAGGTTGGCTATCTGACACCCAATTGGCGGCCCTTCAAACCGGGTGGTGAAAGTGGCCTGCTGATATCCGATTATTTCCCCCATGTTCGCAAACACGCCGATAAACTCGCCGTCATTAAATCTTGTCACGCCGACAGCCATGCTCACGGTTCGGCCTTAGTCGCGATGAACACCGGCAGCACATTCATCGGCCGTCCGTCACTTGGCAGTTGGTCGGTCTATGGACTTGGCACCGAGAACCAGAGTCTTCCCGGCTATGTCGTCATGTTGGACAAGCGGGGCGGTCCAATCTCCGGTCAACCGAATTGGGCCAGCGGTTTTATGCCTTCCACATTTCAAGGCACGCTGTTTCGCCCAACGGGAAACCCAATTCTCGATTTGAAGGGCCCCGACTACCTGGATGGCACAGCCCAACGCAATCAACTCGACCTGCTGGCGAAACTGAATCAACAGCACCAGGACCAGCGGCCCGGTGGTCGCGAACTCGCCGCCCGAATCCACTCCTACGAACTCGCGTTCAGAATGCAAGCCGAGACTCCAGAGACCGTGGATCTAGCCAAAGAGACGCAGGCGACGCGCGACATGTACGGCGTCGGAAAAAAACCTACCGACGAGTTTGGCAAGAATTGTCTGATTGCTCGTCGTTTGGTCGAGCGTGGCGTGCGATTCGTGCAACTCTATTCTGGCGGCGGTCACCTCGAAGATACCTGGGACGCTCACAAGAGTATTGAAACCAATCACGGTCAGCACGGAGAGGAAGTTGACCAACCAATTTCCGCCCTCCTGACCGACCTGGAGCAACGCGGATTGCTGGATTCGACACTCGTTGTCTGGGGCGGGGAATTCGGGCGGATGCCTTTTAGCGAAGGGAAAGACGCCCCCGGTCGAAATCACAATCCCTACGGTTTTTCAATGTGGATGGCAGGCGGTGGCGTGAAGGGCGGAATCAGCTACGGGGCGACCGATGATTTTGGCTTCCAAGCCACGGAAAATCCTGCTCACGTCCACGATATCCACGCCACCATTTTGCACCTGATGGGCCTCGACCACGAACGTCTGACGTATTTTCACCAAGGCCGCCAAGAAAGCCTGACAGATGTGCATGGCCGAGTCATTCGCGACATCTGCAGCTAACGGCACCTTCCCCGCTGCGACTGGCGAAATAATCGGCGTACCAATCGCCGGTTAAAGCACATAAATCCATAGAGATTTAACAAGTTTTTGCTTATAGTGTATAGTCTGTGCGGTCCTCGACAGACGCAACACCTTCTGTGTTCAAAAATCATCTCTTTTCTCAGTCATCGTTCTCTTCTTATTGCTCAGTCATTCTTCCATCCTCCGACTCTCGGGAGTGCTACGTGCCAGCCATTCAATGCGCAAAGAATCTACGTCGACGAAGAAGAACTCGGCAAATCCGCGATCGACTCATGAAAGTCGAACAGCTGGAGACGCGTACTCTATTAGCTGGCGAAGTCATCATTACAGAGTTCCTGGCGAGCAACAGCTCAGTTGAAACGGATTCCGATGGAGATTACTCCGATTGGATTGAACTGCACAACACCACCAACAGCCCGTTCGATTTAACTGGCTGGTCGCTGACTGATGACAATAGTAATCTGACCAAGTGGCAGCTGCCTGCTGAAACAATATCCGGCAACGACTATCTCTTGGTCTTTGCTTCGGGCAAGGACCGGGCAGTAGCCGGCGAACAACTGCATACAAATTTCCAGCTCAGCGCGACTGGAGAATACCTGGCTTTGGTCGAAGCCGACGGTCTCACAATTTCCACTGAATTTGCGCCGCAATATCCCATTCAAATTCAAGACGTTTCCTACGGAACCAGCACACAACTCATTCAGGCGACGCTCGTTTCCGAAGGGGACGATGTGAATTACATCATTCCGACCGGAACGGGGGACCGGCCAGCCGACTGGAACACTGCGACTTTCGACGACACCGCGTGGGCAACCGGTGCCAGCCCCATAGGCTTTGACACTCAACAAGACGAAATAACTGCTTATCATTCCGCAGTCATCGCTGCCGATCCAATTGCGTACTATCGGCTCAACGAACAGTCGGGCACATCGGCTGCCAATATCGGATCGGGTGGAGCGGGATTAGACGGGACCTATATAGGCGGAGTGGTCCAAACGGTCGTCGGACCACGGCCACCGGAGTTTTCCACTTTCGACTTGGGCAACACTGCAACCAACTTTGACGCGGCCAACGAATACGTCGATACATCCACTAGCATCATGAACAATCTGTCGTCGTTTACGGTGATGGGATGGGTCAAGCCTGGCACGATTACCGCCAGCCGCGTTGGACTGTTCGGACAGAATGACACGATTGAATTTGGCTACATCAGTCCTACGCAAATTCAACTTTGGACGCCTGGTGGCGGGAGCATGAACTACGTTCACAATACATTTGATGGTAACTGGCACCACATCACAGCGGTCGGAACCGGTACCAACTTGCAGCTCTATGTCGATGGGACCCAAGTTGCTACCGGTGGCAGCAGCACCAATAACTACGGAAGCTCCGGACATCCATTTAGAATCGGCGGTGGTGGAATCTACGACACTACCGGCAACCAATTCAATGGCGACATTGACGAAGTTGCTGTGTTCCATCGAGCGCTCAGTGCCCAAGAGATCCAGGACATCGCCAACACGACTTCGTCCTCCGTCGATTACCTTCCAATCATTGCCACAAATGTTCAAACGGCGATGCACGGCAACAATGCGTCCGCACTCGTTCGGTATGAATTCGCGATTGCTGGCA
>JBLHLE010001069.1:0-3221 GCA_047620805.1 Pirellulaceae bacterium | reverse complement strand
TAGGATCAATTCGCCTTGGCGAAATTCAAGATTCAGCGATCGCAAAACTCAGCGATCGCAAAACTCAAGAAAAGGACCACCACGATGGCTAAATTTATGTTCCTGCAGCGCGGAGGCTGTGAAGGTCGCCCCGAAATGACACCCGAACAGATGGAAGCCGGCATCAAGGCATGGATGGATTGGGTCAAAAGCGGCACCGAAGAAGGTTGGCTCCTGGATCCAGGCAGTCCGCTAGGAAGCGGAGCCGTAGTCGACGCCGATTTGACTGTGATCGACGGCCCATTCGCGGAGTCAAAAGAGCTTGTCGGCGGTTACACCATCGTAGAAGCCGCCGATTTGGCTGCGGCCTGTGAACTGGCTAAGCAAACTATGAAGCTCGCTGGCGGCGGAAAAATCGAAGTTCGCGAAATTGCTAACCCTTGTCAATGATCGACTTATGAGTTGCAGCAACACGGCGGAATGCTCGACTCCTCTGACGGCGTGGCACCCATGGAGCTTTCTCTGCCACGTGCGCGAAGTCATAGGTAACGGCGAATACTCGAAACTAGCAGATGTCTTCAATGTTACCTCAGGCGGCGCGGCCGAGTAGCTTTCGTAGACCGCGAGATTCTCCGCTAAGAATGCGATGGATCCGACGTCCGATGCTGTTAACTCGTCGGTTGACGTTTTCCATCACTAACTGACCTGACGTACGCAATTTGCAGAATTCAATCCTCTTGGCAGGTGCGGTTGGCGCGTCGCTCTTTCGAAGTACGAACGAGCAAGCAAAGCCGTGGCCGTAACTCTTAGCGCGGGGCAAATAGAGAAACGCGCGATCGATTGAAAATCCAGCGTCGTAGATCAATTGTCGCAATCGCGGGATGTCTAGATCCACGGGATGCAAGTCGTCGGCCTGACCGTCGTGTAGGTCGACTGACAACAGGAAGATACCACCAGGGCGAAGGTAAAAATTGACGTTACTCAAGATTCGCTCGGGTTCGAAAGCGTGATCCAATACATTCATGCAGTTTGCAAAAGCAGCCATTCCGCCGAGTGTTTCAACACGCTGCTCAGCTGGAATCGAATGATAGTACTCAGCATCACTCAAATCGCACCATTCGATGTTCGCTCGGTATTGATCGCCAAGCGGTTCGATGGCAGCTATTTTGGCACCTTGAAAGAACTTCGTTCTGAGGTGCGAACCAGCTCCGAGGTCGACGACCGTTTCTCCTTGAAACTGCTCTGCGGTGAATCCGAACGCTTCAAAGATCTCTCGGTCGCGGAGGTACATGTCCGCATTTGGTCGCGCTTTTTCGCGAACGTGAAATTCTAGTTCCCCGACTTGTGCTTTCGACTTCCACTGATCAAATGCCTCGGACGTGTTAACAGTAGTTTGTTCAGCCATGATTCTTCCTTGAATCGATGCTAGCAGTATTGAATGGCATGCACCGTTGTGACGAGCCTCCGCGCGAGCGAATTCTATCCTCGAACAACTCGGTGAAACAAGGGCAATTCGATTGTCGTTGACCCGCTTTCGCAATCCAGAGTAAACTCGCGAAGTGGCGTGTTTCACAATGAATTCGCGCGCTCGGAGAAGTTCTAGGTTTGGCCCATCTGCCTACTGTCTAGCGATGTAAGCCACGCCTGTTGTTAGTCCCGCGATTTTAAAGATTGCAGAACACAAATTCTATGGCTTTGAAATGGCCCAGCTTTGCGCGAACGCTTTATTGGCGATATTGCCAATGCGGAAAATCAGTGCGCGGCTGGAGTGAATTGGCGGAGGCGATTTGCCACAACGCGGAGCACCGAGTTCCGCTCTCGCTGGCCATTGTCGGGAACGCAGGATACTTGGCCGATCTGCAGCAAGGTCCGAGCATCGACGCCTGTGACCTCGTGCTGCGGATGAACAACTGCCAGGTTCACGGTTTTGAACGCAATGTCGGTTTCAGCACCGACGTCTACATGTCGAATTTCTACCACGACATCGATTATTCAAACCCTGCGATAATGGATGCCCACTATCACATTGCATCGCGGCCAAATGTGTTTCGCAAGTCCCGCCGGCAGCTGGTCATGCAGCGGTTTGGCGAGCAGATAACGCGTGGCATGGTGCAGGGAAAAATTGATTCAATTTTCACGCCCGACGTCGCCCTCTTTAGCGAATGGTGTGGAGTGTTGGGGCGGGAGCCAACGACCGGGTTTATGGCGATCGTGATGGCGTTGGAAACTCTTAACAAGGTGATTGATCAAGTTTACATTACGGGCTTTTCGTTTTTTGAAGGAAAGAGTCACTACTTTAGCAATGACACGGTTGCTCCCTATCACAACGTCGCCGACGAACGCGCCATCTTGTGCCAACTTCTGCGCGACGAGGCCATCGCTACTGGCCGACTTTCATTCGACCCAATTCTCACTCAGAAGTTAGGACTTGAGGACTATGACCGCCGCCGAATCGCTATATGAAGTCTATCACGAGGCGTGTCCATTTCCGCACTTTGGAAGCGATACGTTTCATGGCGACAAAGCCATCGCTGCGTATCCAGATGCGAAGTCGGTACTCGATTTCGGTTGTGGCAACGGCTACGCCGTAAGTGAAATGCGTCGTCAAGGGCATCCGTGGTCCGGTGTGGAAATATCGGAAACCGCATTTGAGAAACACTTGAATGCTCCCAACTTCTATCTCGGTACGACTGATCAATTTTCCGATCGACAATTTGACATGGCGTACTCCACTGAAGTTTTGGAACACGTTTCAGAAGATGTCATCGATCATGTGACGGCCGATATCTGTCGAGTGACGGAACGATACATTTTCATGTCGATATCTTTGCGACCGTCATCGGACAACAACCGCTACCACTGTACGCTTCACGCGCGAAAGTGGTGGGAGGAGAAATTCACGAGCAACGGATTTATCGTGGATCGCGATGTAGTGAATTGCTTTCAGAAAATGACCCTCAAAAGCACGAGGCAAATCTTTCGAAAGTACTCGCATCTGGGACCAATTCCGGCTAGTTTTGCCGAGAATCCACCATTTGAACTTCACGGCGAAAAAGAGTTTTGGTTCTTTGCTTTTCGCCGCCAGGGAGTTCCTGCCTGTCCGCTGCCCAGGCCCACGGTCTCTTGGGCGAATCGCAAATTGATCCCAGTCTTGCGGAAGCTTTTGAGGGCCGCCTGAACTGGGTATTTCTGACTGGGTATTTCTGACTGGGTAATTCTGACTGGGTAATTCTGACTGGGTA
>JBLHLE010001068.1:0-3228 GCA_047620805.1 Pirellulaceae bacterium | reverse complement strand
ACCGGGAAAGAATCGCAGCCCATGTGCTGTTTTTGTGTGCAAGCGGATTAGTACTCGTGACTTGTGGTTGGCCGATCGCGCTATTCTTTGTTTTGGTCAGCAAGAAACGGCAAGCAGAGCAAGAGGAACAAGATCGCATGGTCCGTTCATGCCCCGAATGTGATCGAGTCTTGGCGATATACACTCGCATTTGTCCCCGATGCGGACAGCGGTTCCAATAGATGGGTGGCGAGAAAAAGAAGAGAGCGGTAGGCAGAGAGCGGTAGACAGAGAGCGGTAGACAGAGAGCGGTAGGAAGAGAGCGGTAGACAGAGAGCGGTAGACAGAATTGGATGTGATTCTTTGGCCGCACGAAACTTTGGGGCTTGGCCTCGACGTTAGTTCCGATAAAATCGTCGGAGTTACTGAGGGATAGGTAGGGTGAGATTATTACCGTTTACTGCGATTGGGCGTACGGGTGGATTATGGTGAGGGCATTTGACGCATGATAAAACGCAAACGTGATCGATCACTTGGTGGGGGCGTGTACTACAACGCCGATGACTACCTTGGTATTGGCCCGCGTATCGTCATTTTGATCGTCGACGGGTTAGCGCTGCTCGCCATCGTTGCCCTGGTCACGTCGATATACGTGCTAATGTTGGGAGATGTCAGTCCGTCCTTTTTTCCGATGGCCGTGTTTTGGTGTTGGATCTACGAAGTTCCTTTGAAACGCTCCTCGCACCGTACTCTAGGCTATCGTTTGATGGGCGTGAAACTCGTGACATTGAAAGGCGAAACGCCATCGATCCTGATGCTTTCGCTTCGCTCAATGCTATGGATGTTCGGTCCATTCAATCTGTTGTTTGATATCGTCTGGGTCGCCATTGATGTGGATCGCCAAACAGTGAGGGATCGCTACACGAGTATGTGTCTCGTCCGAAACGATGCCAACCCAATCGGCACCGGCGAGGTTCATTTGGCGTATTTCAACGCCGGCGGTTACTCGCTTGCTTATCCCCATGTCGTTCACTCCAAGGTCGCGGAACAATAGTTTTAGCCGAGTCCTCCACGCGTCTAGATACTGGATGCCATCGGAATCGCCTGGCCTCAATTGGTTGCTGATGCGCTGCAAGCAAAGATCTCGCCACAAATACACTTCGTTTCGGCACTGTATCAGCGGCTGGCGCAGGCGGCGTCGGTCGCATGCCCCAGTGAATTCGTTGATCGTACCGAGATAGTTGACCAGCAATCGGACAAACCGGAACTGTATTGACATGGAATTCCTCAAACCCGCTGAGAGTTACGCGAAAACGGAACTCGACTCCCTGATCTCTCGACTCAAAAACGATGATCGAGACGCGACGTACGAATGCGTGAGGTTTGTTGTAGCCGAGAGCTTCGGCTATTGGCACGGTCGGGCTCGCGCAAAAATTTGCCGTAACCTAAAGAATCGTCCCCCGGATGCGGCGTCGCGAGCAGGACTCGTAAAAACGATTATCGTTCGTTTAGAGACAGGCAACTTCTCGCAGCAGTTCAAAGATCAATTGGCGATGGCGATCCGTTTTGCTCCTGATGACATGCTGGAGGCGGCGAGACGCCTCATGGAGTCGGAAAAAGAGTACATTCGACGATATGCGTTCTGGATCTGCAACGCGATTGATTGCCGACGATAGATCTTCGGATGCAGTTGCAATCAATGCCGGTGGCACTAAATGCTGAGATTCCAAGGATCCGGCATGGCAAGCGGGGCACGGCAATAGTGGCAGGACAAAAAGGGAGAGAAGCACGAGCGGGAATTTAAACTTAATGAGGCACCCGGTTTCGCCAGACGTCGGCAGCGATCTGTTCAATCGCCAAGTCAACGTCCGTTTCATCGGACGGCTCGTTTAGACGAAGAGGAACTTTCTCTCGAAGCTGGGATTCGAGGAGCAGCGTTGACTCCACTCGAGGCGGAGTTTGATCCAGTCCGCTGGCTGAGTCTGTCGACGGAACGGTCGATTCGCGGTTTTCACTCGTACCAATTAGGGCAAAGCCTGTTGGGAATACGATGCCCTTGCCGAAGCTCTGCGAGAAGAACGTGAAGTCGAATACGCTGACGCCGCCGTCGAGATTCATATCGGCGTATTCCGGGGCGATAGGAACGGAAGCACCAAACCAATAGCTGAAAGTTGAGAAGTCAAAGACCGATACGCCAAAGTCGCCATTGAAGTCCGACTGGAGGCGATAGAACTTGTTGCTTTCTGAGCCTACTAAAATGTAGCTGTCGCCGCCAACCGAATCGCCGTTACCATCGATTGGATTTCCGCCGAGGTCAGTAGCTGATGGGAGAATCTCCAGTAGGTAAACGCCGTCGTCCAAGTCCGTGGCAGCGAAGTGAAGGCGAACGGTGTTGCCGATGGTCTCAATATTGCTCGCGTCGAGGTTGATTACAACATCCGTGTCGTTTGCCGCGTGCACTCCAAGATTCGTGAGAATGATGTCCGCTATGGAAATAATGACCGGCTCATTGAAAGTCAAATCGAATGACTTCCATTGGCCACGCTGTCGGTCCCAACTAGTCGGCTGAGATCCTTTCGCTAAGTCGACGGGGTCGACTTCCACGGCGTTGAACTCGGTGGCGATAACACTTGGGTCTTGAGCCGCACTACCCGGTGTCGGGCCATCGGCAGCAAAGCTGGCGGCATCACTTCCCAATTCAACGGGGACAACGCGCGTGAGTGATGCGCCTGCACCATCTGGCTGCAGAGCCCACGGAACTTGATCGTCATACGACACTTCGTCTTCCAGTAACCGTGGAATAAATATCGGCTCGTCGATCGGCGGAAGGTCGGGCCGTTCCAACCGAAATCTGTCGCCCGCGTTATTCAACCGACCGCTAAATGGCCCAACGAGTTCGACCGATTCGTCGATTTGATAGTAGTCGCGGAATGCGATTAGCATCGCCGCGTTCTCTGCAGCTTCTGGGTCAAATGACACAATCACCAGAAAGGCATCGTCGGACAAAGAGTCAGGTTCGAAATCGAAATCGATTCCGCCGCGAACACGCCAGTCCGTAAGATCGACGCTCGCTCCCGACGTGTTGTGGATCTCCAAGAACTCCAGAACTTCCGGGGCAAATCCGTTGTCGACGATTGGTGGGTTGTACATGACCTCGTTAATGATCACCGGGCCAATTCTCGGTCCGGAATTCTCCGCGTTAAGCGTCAGCGATGTCAAAGGTACCATGTCTCCTGTCCCATTGGGAAA
>JBLHLE010001067.1:0-3228 GCA_047620805.1 Pirellulaceae bacterium | reverse complement strand
AGCGGGTAGTTCGCTAAAGAAACCTCCGCCGACGGTAGCAGCTCCGGCGCCAACGCCTGAAGCTTTGAGGAAGTCACGTCGATCGAAACTGGGCTTGCGAGCCATTTCATTGATTCCCGTTTAAAAAAGAAAGACAACCGAGCGAGGCTAAGAATCCGCGTCAACCGTAGTCTAGTCTCGGAGACTCGACGCTACCGTTCTCCTCTTTCCAGGAGCGGCAAACGCCCGTTTCCGAAACCAGCAACAAGCAGATTAATTCTTAGACCCTTAAAACTCGTAAATGGTTACGTTCAAGTGATCTATCTGAGCAGGAAATCATAATCGACAGCTCCCATGGCTGCAAATCGCGACACTCTTTGCGCTAGGCGGCTCAGCGTGGACCGAGTAAATTACTGGGATTATACTGCCTCTAGTCTTGTGCACGGCCTCCGCCGCACAATCCTGTACTTGCCGTAACTCCTGAAATTGCGACGTTTAACCGCGTTCGGATTCTGTAATCATGTCCCAGTTCTGGGATCGCATCCAAAAACAGAGGTCTCTGTGGTATTTGATGTTAAGAAAATAGTGGTGCTCGGCGGCGGCAGCGCTGGGTTCCTCTCGGCCGTCACGTTGAAGAGACTGCTTCCCAACATTCAGATCTGCTGCGTCTACTCCAGCCGAATCCCGGAAATTGGCGTCGGAGAATCGACGACAGCCTATCTGCCAACATTTCTCCATCGAACTTTGCAACTCGACCCGGCTCGTTTCTACCGGGAAGTTAAACCGAGCTGGAAACTGGGCATCAAATTCATCTGGGGCGCCGCCGACACTCCCCACTTCAACTACACCTTCGACGGCATTCTCGGACTGCGTCCCGATCTGCTCGGTAAGCGGACTAGCTATTACTGCCTGGATGATTCCGCCGACTACAGTCACTTCAGCGCCCTGATGGATCGAGATTTGGCGCCTTTTTATCGCGGCCGCAATAACCAAATCCAAATGCAGAGTGGGTATGGATATCACATTCAAAACAAGCCGTTTCTGAACTACCTCAAGAGCGTGGCCGAGCAACTCGGTGTCGAAGTCATCGATGGCGAAGTCACGCAAGTCATACAGGCGGAAGATGGCGGCGTTCAATCTCTTAAGTTTGCAGACGGACGCGAAGTTCCCGGCGACATGTTCGTCGATAGTTCTGGCTTCCGCTCCATGCTACTGAAACAAACCATGGGCGAGAAATTTGTCAGTTACGAAAACTCACTGTTTTGTGACAAGGCGATTGTAGGCTCGTGGAGTAACGCCGACGGTACCATCAATCCCTACACCACTGCCGAAACGATGGACCACGGTTGGTGTTGGCGAATCGACTTTGATGACCATGTCACTCGCGGTTACGTGTACTCGTCACAATTCTGCGACGAGGAAACCGCGACTGCTGAGTTGCGTGCCAAGAATCCGAAAATCGGTGACGTCCGCTCGATTGGATTCACCAGCGGGCGTTATGAAAACTTCTGGAACAAGAATGTCGTAGCCATCGGTAACTCATCGGGATTCGTCGAACCACTAGAAGCGACGGCTTTGCATTTGATCGCGCAACAACTCACTTCGCTCGCGGGGGTTCTCGTAGACGGCGACGGCCGGGTCTGGCCCGAGGTGATTCAAGAAGAGAATCGGCAGTTCCGGCGAAGTTGGGACGAAGTCCGTGACTTCTTAGCGCTGCATTACAAATTCAACTTCCATAGCGACACTCCCTTTTGGAAACAGTGCCAAAACGATACGGAGCTCGGCTTCACTAAAGAACTCGTCGAGATGTATGCCAAGATCGGACCGCATCGATCGTGCGAAGGACTGATCGCCCTGGAGAGCATGTTCAGTTTCGATGGCTACCTAGCGATGCTGATCGGCATGAAGATTCCAACGGAATACAAGAATCGTTTTTCGGCAGACGACCAGGCAGACTATTCAAAATACCGCGATCGCATCCGAACAGATGTATCCCACGGATTGACTGTCCGTCAGACACACGCAGCCATCGGGAACAATCAATTTCAATGGCCGAAGTAGGTTGCCAAACGAAGTGTTTTTAGCGATTAGCGCTTAGAGATTGACGAATGCGAAACAGTGTGAGGTTCTGCGGAATTGCGCTGAGTTTGTTGACGACCTACTTGTTACTGGCTCACGGTCAGTGTTGTTTCGGTTTTTGCCGAGACGCGGACTAGCTTGTCGCGGTACGGCTTCTCTGTCTTCAGCGTTTGGGTGAGCGTTGTTTGGACCAGCCGTCCGGATTCGTTGTCAAACAGGATTTCGCCAGAGAGGCTTTGTTCCTTGACGACCGATTTGGGATTCGGCTTTTCGATATTGAGAGTGGCGGCGATCTCAATTTTCTCAAGCGATTTTCCGTCGACGTCGCTGCTGCCCGCCGACGTGTATGTCGTGACTTGTTGAATCAATCCGACAGGGGTTTGCACTTTCTTTTCGCTCTTCCAGGTATCGCCTTTGGCCACCGATTGTTCCGGTAGCGGTGCGGCGGCTTGCCCAAGCATCTGCCGAATCCCTTCGGCACTTAGAAGCTGCTTGATCGCGTCGTCGGCGCGCTCGAGCTTTTTCGCTGTCTCGCCAGCAAGTTCGGTCGACAGCACGGTGCCACGTTGATCCATTTTGATAATGGTTTCAGCGCCCAGTAAAAGTTTCGACGATTCGGCGATCGTGCGCGTGGCGGACGTCACGGGTTGATTCGCTGCGGAATCGTAAGTGAGTCGCCCGGCGTCTCCGGCATCCATGTCGAACTGCAAACGAGTAAACGCTTGCCGAATCGTCGCCTCACCAGTTTGAGAAACATCCTCGACTTGCCAATCGAAGTCGACCGTCATGGAGATCACCATCGCGATTGGACGAGTGGTCACGACGGTCTTCGTTGTCGTTTTTTGAACGTAATGAATGGCAAGTTTATCGTCCTTGGCAAACTTCCAACGCAAGGTCGATTGTGCCGCCACCGTTCCAATACTTGCCTGGGCGAAGATCGCTACGGCGAATACCACTGGCACGATACGCAACAACTGCCGCGTGTGAGATAGAACATGCTTGGGCATGTTGGGGACCCGCCTCTCTGTTTTTCGTTGTTCGTTTTTCGTTGTTCGCTTCTTCTGGCGGCGTTACGTATGCGTTTGCGATACGTTGCTACCTGGTCAGAGCGTGAATGACTCGCCGGGCTGCAGTACAACAGGCTCGGCGTTCGTTTGTTGCTTCACCTTG
>JBLHLE010001066.1:0-3252 GCA_047620805.1 Pirellulaceae bacterium | reverse complement strand
AAACACTTTAGAGAGTGCGCGTAAAAGCAGCACTGCTAGCATCTTTGGCATGAGCACCTGATTTCGTCCCAATTCGGGATACCAATTCCCGCATTGAGAACGGCAGAATGTCCTAGTGTGTGCCAAAATGCCGCTCATAGTGATCGTTCTTTGCCCAGCCGCAACAGATACCCTTATCTGCGCGAAGCGCAAGTGCCCAGAGAATAAAACCCTCACTAAACAGGACCTGTGTTTACCGAATCTGGTTCACCATGCTTGCCACGAGGGGGTCAAGAATGCGTTAATTAATCAGACCAGAGTCGCGGACCCGATAAACTAAGAAGCTCTCACAAGGAATCAGACGCTATGAAACTAATTCACTTGGCCACTGGCTTGTTGGCGATTGGAATGGTTGGAGCCTCCGCAGCTCAGGAATTGGGAGCGAGCAAAAGTTTCGAGAAAGCACTCGAGGCGATCAACGCTGGAGACAGTTCCTCGGCTGTCAAACTCCTCGACGAAACGATCAAAGCAGACCCCAAACATGCAAGTGCGTATTACCACCGTGGCCGCGAAAATTTCCGCTTGGCAAATATGGAACAATGCGTGCAGGACTTCGACAAATACGTCGAGTTAAATCCTGCGGTTGCGTCGCGACAATGGGAACGTGGAATCGCCCTCTATTACGCGGGAAAATTTCAAGCCGGCGCCGATCAGTTCAAACTCTACCAAACTTACCACGACAACGACGTTGAGAATTCCGTCTGGCGGTATCTCTGCATGGCACGTGCCGACAAGGATACTGAGCTCGCGCGTAAAGCAATGCTCCCAATTCGCAATGACCGTCGCGTGCCCATGATGCAAGTCTACGAGTTGTATCGAGGCAATCTGAAACCGACGGAAGTGCTCAAGGCAATCGAAGAAGCGGGCGGGAGTGCGGAACAACAGGCTGGTCGAACATTCTACGCGGACCTCTACTTAGGTCTTTACTACGAAGCTAACGGCAAGCATAAACTCGCTCGAAAACACCTCGACAAAGCCGCCGACCCTAAACTTGGTGAAAGCGGTCACCTGAACTCTTACATGTGGGACGTCGCTCGAATTCACGTATTGTTGCTAAAGCGAGCGGAAATCGAGGCTGCCAAGAAATCTGAAGACAAGCCAAACTGATGACGACCGTATTTCAGCTGAGACTTTTCGTTTCTCACAGCCAAACGGATAGCTATGAATAAACCAGCCCCTTCTCCGCTCGATAAAGATCAAGTTCTGCAACGCGCCAAAGATGTCCTGGCGGCGGATCGTTTTCCGTATCTGGCGTCGCTGGACGGCGACCAACCTCGAGTTCGTCCCGTCTCCCCCGTGCGGACAGACGAGTTCACGATTTACGTGGCCAACCTGCGCAGCTACCACAAAACGCAAGAAATTGCCGCTAATCCCAAAGTCGAACTCTGCTATTTGGCTCCCAACCACAACCAAGTGCGGATAACGGGAGTCGCAGAAATCGTCACCGATCTCGATCTTCTTCAGGAAATCTGGGACGAAAATCCACTCTTACGCCAATACCTCGGATCCATCGATAATCCCGAATTGATCCTCTATCGAGTCATTCCGAACCGCGTTCGCTTCATGCAGGAGTGGGCCCTGGAATACCTCGACGTCCCGTTTGCTTCGTAACATTCGTACTCTAACTAGATCGAAGACACCTTATGGTTCGTAATACAGCAATATGGTTTCCCTATTGGTACGAACTCGACCAGTCGATTGAGGTCGGTGTTGAAGGGGAATTTCACTTCTTCAAAACTCCGCCTCCGTCGTTAGCCGAGCCAGATCATGACGTGTTTTATAACGGCTTGTGGGAATCACATGCCTCTGTTGTGCGACACATAACCATCCGTTCAATCCGCAACATTTGCTTCGGTGACGTCCAAAAGATCAACGCTGTCGGTCTAGACTACAGGCTTACCTTTCCCGACGGCAGAACGCTGAAAATCGACGCCGAAGAATCTCCCGGCGCGGCATGCGACTGGCCGGAACCAATAACGGACTGGCGTTTCTATGTCGATTTAGATCTTGCGGATTGACTTACGAAATTTGAAAGATCAATCTGACGCGAAATCGACGCCGACTTCGTTTACTAACGCCGCTCGAAAACTCCCTAGGTCGCAATCGACAACTGCCACAACTATGATGGTGACTTGATTCACGCACACTCAACACTGGACACACTGAAATGAACACATTCTTGACGACTACTTTGGCCACTCTCGTTGTGCTTGTTTCCTCAATCGCCTCAGCCGATGATCGCACGGCGATTTCGGCAGATAACCCCAATATTCACCAACGCGGGGACTTCAGCGATCTCAAACGCAAACTCACAGTAGACAAAAAGGCACACGTTGGGTTCATCGGTGGATCGATCACTGCAAATGCCGGTGGACACACGGCGATGGTTCCCGCTTGGTTTCGTAAAAACTATCCTGAAGTAGAATTCACTTTTACGAATGCTGGAATCAGTTCGACTTGTTCAACCAGTGGCGCTTTTCGGTTAAAGAACGATTTGCTCAGCAAGGGAAAGCTAGATTTGCTGATCGTCGAATTCGCGGTTAACGATGACCAAGACGCCGGCCACAATCACGAGAATTGCGTTCGCGGAATGGAAGGCATTATCCGGCAGCTAAAGCAGCACAACCCGGCGGCGGCGATCGTCATGGTGCACTATGTGAATCCTGGTATGTTGGCCATGTTGCAAGCCGGTAACACCCCCATTTCCATTTCCGCACACCACAAAACGGCGGAACATTATAATGTCACCGAGGTCAATCTGGCGGCCGAAATCGCCAACAACGCAAAGGCGGGAAAATACTCATGGCAAGATTATGGTGGGACGCACCCGAATAAATTTGGCTATGAAATCGCGAGCAATATGATTACCGCCGCGTTAGCGGGCCGGCTTGAAAGCAAGAACACAGTTGCGGACTCAAGTGCACTTCCCAAACCCATAGATGCCTACAACTACGGAAACGGCCGATTTATCGAGATTTCCGACGCCAAATTGGCAGGCGACTGGAAGCAAGGAAAAGTCACCCGCGACCTGCTGCCAATTGGTGGTATCCGCAATAGCTTCTCGAGTTACGAATGCCTTCGCGGCAATATCCCTGGCGACACGTTGACGTTGGAATTTACCGGACGCACGGTCGGCGCTTTCATCTTGGCTGGACCCGACGCTGGAATCGTTAGTTCAAAGATCGACGGGGCCGAGGCACTGTCACACGATCT
>JBLHLE010001065.1:0-3257 GCA_047620805.1 Pirellulaceae bacterium | reverse complement strand
GTGCCGGGACGTGGACAATTCATGCCACCATGCCCATCGACACTCACTTCACTGTGCGAAACGATAGCAATGCGTTGGTGCTCGATTGGCTCGATATGCCACTAGAGATGGACGAGCAAGATATGAACGACTTGATGGCTGGTGTGGCCACGAAAGATCAGTATCTTCGCGACTTCGGCCCAACTCAGGCCGACGATCCCGACGACGCCGTCTGGCATAAAGTCGAGTTCATAAAGCGAGCAGCTGGTCTTCCAGTTGATAGTAACAGTACCTACGCCCAGCTGGCTGGCGATTACTTCGATGCTTCCGGACTGGCAGTCGAGCAACGTCTGCGACGCGGCGAAGATGTCGAAATCGTAGCCGGTATGGTTGGCATCTTTGATCAAGCCAAGGCGAAAGAGCTTGTCAGCGCTGGCTTGTGTGACGAAAGCACGGTCGAACACATCTACGTTCGACCTTTGCGAGACTACCAAGTTTACTTCCGCGACATCTACGATCGCCGTCTGTCATTAGTTCGCTTGAATCAGCAGGTCAACACGGACGTTAATATCGTGGTATCTGCCAACACTACCAGTGATAAATTCAAGGCATTGAAGATATCGGAAAAGACTGATTTGGAAACCGACTTGAAAGGTTACCAACAGGAACTGGCCGAGCTGTCTCAATTCTCAACGGCATTGAAGTCGCAGAAAGTAGCCGTACAAGATCGCCTTCGTCAGTTGTACAGGGAAACGGTACGGATCGAAGAACGCCTAGACGAAATCAATCGAATTCTGAAGGCGGACGATTCCGAGGCTCCCGCCAATCCGACTCCACCAGCAACCACTGCTTCGGCTGACCTTTCTATCTAGTTAATAGGTTCGCGGCCTACCAAACTACAGCCAATTGTGGGACTTGACCTTCTAAGTGCCTTTAGTGCTAGCTTAGAGCCTGTGTTCCTGTAGCGTTTCGCGATGTGCGTTCTATCGAGTTAACGGTTGCCATGTCCGGGCTTTTGCTCGCGAAACTCCACTTTCCACAGTCCGTGGCGTAGGATATATCATACGACGGTATCTTAGCTGCAATTCGCTGGAACAACTGCTAGATCCGGTTCAAACCGACGCATTTCAAGCGACGACTATGGGAATTTACGAACGCGAATACTACCAAGAGGAATCGGACGGCATCCGCATAGGTGGCCGCTGGTCCGTCGTAACGATATTGGTCGCAATTAATGTGGCCTTCTTCTTACTCAACGCGTTGATTCCCAACGACGCCCTGAATTCCTTCATGTCGTTGAAGGGGAGCCTGTTCCAGGAACCCTGGCGATTTTACGAACTGATCACGCACGGTTTTGCGCACGCTTCGATTACCAGCGAATTCGGTTTTATGCATCTGGGCATGAACATGTTCGGATTGTGGATGTTCGGTCGGCAAATTGAAGTTCGCTACGGTGGCTACGAATTTTTGCGATTGTACATCGTATCGGTGCTCTTTTGCGGGTTTGTTTGGGTCGCCAACGCTCATTTTTCCGGACACCCGATGGATAGAGTTGTCGGAGCTTCCGGCGCGGTCACCACCGTCGTAATCCTCTTCTGTTTGCTGTATCCCAAACAGATGGTTTACCTGATGGGCATCGTTCCCATCCCAGCATGGGCGGCTGGGCTGCTGATCATCATGATGAACATTTTTGGCCACGCGTCTTCGGCTGGACGCGTCGCGTACGACGCTCACCTCGCCGGCGCTGCGTTCGCTTTCGCCTATTTCTATCTCAATTGGAATTTCGCCCGCATCGTACCCGACCGCATGCTCATTTTCCCGAAATGGAAGGGAACGCCCGCCTTGAAAATACACGAGCCGAATCCCGCCAGCGAATGGGAGGAAGCTGAAAAGGCCTATGTCAATCGCGATGAAGAGGCGGATCGAGTGCTGCAGAAGTTGCACACGCAAGGCGAGGATAGTCTCTCTCCAAGCGAGCGAAAAATCCTCGAAGACTATAGCCGCAGGATGCGGCAGAAGCATCGTTAGTTAGTAGTCGTACTCGGGTAAACACGGAGGTTAACCTATGAGTCAAAGATCTATGAGTCAACGATCAGTGAGTCAACGATTAATGATTCGGCCAGCTTGGTTCTGGACTCTGATCGCCATTGGTCTGGTGTTGAGTCTTTATTTCTTGCCAACATTGTGGCCGTTCAATCAGCAATCGAGCACCAATCCCGCTGGCACTCCAATCGCAACGACGCCGAGTGACACCCTTATGCGTTGATTCGTTACGCGTTGATTCGTTAGTGATTCCCGCCCCAGGTCTCCTCCAACCACTCCGCACCTTCGCGGACTGCTGGAGTAAACCGATTGGTATCGAAATGCGAGATTCCGGTTAGCCGCCGAAATTTCACGGTCTTTCCTTGTTTTTCGAGTTCTCGCATTCGCGTTTCTGTCGGTTGGATTGGGATCACGCCGTCACTCGTTGAGTGAATTGCGTAGATGGGAATTTCCCATTCCTTTTGTTTGCCGGGGCTGCCTGCAACGGGCATTGCGGCGGTAAAGACATCTTGGTTGCGACCGCCGATATGCCAAGTCCCTTCGCCACCCATACTGAATCCTGCCACTAAAACTCGCGTTTCATCCACTTGGTAAGTTTTCTGAATACTCTGGATTAAGAAAATTGCCGCTTGTTCATTCTCGGGCGTTGTCCAGTCGCCGCGAAGAGAATCTGGTGCGACGATGATCGGTTGAATGTGTTTTAGACCGGGCCCGAAAAGTCCCTCAATAACTCCCCGTCCATAAAAGGGAGTAACCTCGCCGCCGTAGTGCAGTGCGAGGACCAGTGGCACTTTCTTTTGCCCGTCGTACTCGGCCGGTACGGAAATTGTGTACCGCAACTTGTGTTTACCTTTGGGCAATGGCAGCTCCTGCTGGTGGATCCCGGGCGACAAGGCGTTCAGCTGAACAGGCGACATTCGCTCAAGCTTTTTCGCCGCCGGACTACAGCCCGAAAAAATGCTTAATAAAGCCACCAGCAATGTGGCTCTCCGAAAGATGTTCCGCATATCGAGTTCTCGCCGTTTTTCTTCTCTTTGTCTTCCCCTCCAGACTTCTCACGCAGCGCCGCAGAGGGAAGTAGGATTAATGAAGGATAGCAGAAATGTCGTCGGGGAAGTCTCGAGAATTCCCTTGTGAACGGGGACATTGTGAACGGGGACATCGTGAACGGGGACATTGTGAACGGGGACATTGTGAACGGGGACATTGTGAACGGGGACATTGTGAACGGGGAC
>JBLHLE010001064.1:0-3264 GCA_047620805.1 Pirellulaceae bacterium | reverse complement strand
GCGCGTTAGAACCGCTTGAAGTCGGTTTTGCAGCTGTTGATATCACTCCACAACTGTCGGCAACGCGTGACATCTGGCTGGCAGGATATTTGCCAGGCAGAAAGGCGACGGGCGTCCACGACCCACTTTTTGCTCGAACCGTAGTCCTATTCGACGGGACGCAAACGATTGCGTTGACGTCGGTTGACTTAGTGGGAATACAGTTCCCCATCGTCCAGCGAGTCCGCAAACGCCTTCCCGATATCGACTATGTATTGGTATCGAGCACACACAGTCACGAAGGGCCCGACACCATTGGCCTGTGGGGCCCGACCTATGTCCAACGCGGTGTAGACGATGACTACCTGAAGCAAGTGGAAGATGGCATCGTCAACAGCATCGAGCAGGCAACAAAGAACAAACAACCGGCGTTGGCTTCGTACGGCATCGCCGATAATGAAGCCCTGCTCCGCGACAACCGCTTGCCCGTTGTCAAAGACCCTACGTTGCGGCTGTTGAAATTCACTTCGCCGACGTCCAAGCGGAACATCGGTTTGTTGGTGCAATGGAATTGCCATCCGGAAGCGATGGGAGCGGCAAACACGAAAATCACCGCGGATTTCTGCGCAGCAACAATCGCTGCGCTAGAGAAAAAACACCAATGCTCCGTGGCCTATTTCACGGGGGCTATTGGCGGACTGCTGGCACCGCCAGCCAAACTGCTAAGTGAGAGCGGCGAGGAATTACGCGACGGCAATCTGCCGTTCACCTGGCGATACGGAGAGTTAGTGGCCGAAGTGGCTACGAAAGCTGCCGCCAACGCAGTACCCGTCCAGCTGACGCCATTTGAGATCTCGCATAGGTCGATCGCCATTCCAGTGCGAAACCCGGTTTACCGAACCGCTAGAATCCTCGGCGTGCTTCGCCGAGAATCGATACGGTGGCGTGGCGACTACGAAAGCATCGGACCTCAAGTCACCATTACCTCGGCGCTTAAGACCACGGCCATCGAAACGGAAGTCGGCTACCTGGCACTGGGCGAAGTACACGTCGCCGCGATCCCCGGCGAACTATTTCCGGAGTTGGTCTACGGCAACTTTCAATCGCCCATCGATCCCGGGGCCGACTACCCCAATGCCGCGCGCGAACCTACGATTGAACAAATCATGCCCAGCGATAAATGGCTGCTGTTCGGTTTGGCAAACGATGAAATTGGGTACATCATCCCCAAGTCCCAATGGGACTCGAATCCCCCCTATGCATACGGTCGCGACAAGCCACAATATGGCGAAATCAACGCCTGTGCAGTCGATGCCGCCCCAATTGTCATGGACGCACTTGCCAAACGGGTCCTAGATGTAACAAATAGGTCTGACAGCAGGACAACAACAAAATAAAGTTGGCTCCCGATGCGGAAGCCTTCAAGGCAAACAGATCAGCGAACAAAACGGATAAAATCATGCAAAATGTACTCGCCCTAGTATTAGGTGGTGGACGAGGTACGCGACTGTATCCCCTCACGAAATATCGATCTAAGCCGGCCGTTCCACTGGCCGCAAAATACCGCTTGATCGATATCCCTCTTTCTACTTGTATCAATAGCGGCGTTAATCGCATTTACGTGCTGACGCAGTTCCTTTCTGTCAGTTTGCACCGGCACATTCGACGCACGTACCAATTCGATTCGTTCAACGGCGGTTTCGTCGAGCTGCTGGCGGCTCAACAAACTATGGACAAGGGAACAGATTGGTACGAAGGCACGGCGGACGCTGTGCGAAAGAATGTCCGCTACCTGCAACAGTCCGGCATCGAACACGTGCTCATCCTTTCCGGCGATCAGCTCTATCGCATGGACTACCGCGACATGATGAAGTCGCACATGGAATCCAATGCTGACGTTACTATCGCAGCCATGCCAGTATCTCGCGAAGACGCCACCAGCTTGGGTGTGATGCGCGCCGACGAAACAGGCAAAGTCGTGGGATTCCTTGAGAAACCGCAAACCAATGAAGAGATCGATCTCGTCCGCATGGACCCAAAGTGGATCGACCAACGCGGAGTAGAAAGCAAGGGCCGGGACTGTCTCGCTAGTATGGGCATTTATCTGTTTAAGACAGAAACCCTGCTGGACGTTCTCACCAAAACGGATTACCAAGACTTTGGTAGGGAAGTTTTCCCGGCCGCAATTCGAACTCGCCGCGTCCAATGCCACTTGTTCGACGGCTATTGGGAAGACATTGGAACGATCAGAGCTTTCTACGAAGCCAATCTAAGCCTAGTCAAACCCAATCCGCCCTTCGAGTTGGCACATCCTGTCGCGCCCGTTTACTCGCGGGCAAGATTTTTGCCACCGTCACTTATACAAGGCGCGACCGTCAAAGATAGCCTCATCGGGGACGGTTGTCGGATTGGCAAAGGAGCTATCATTGAAAACAGCATCATCGGAGTGCGGTCAGTGATCGGCGAAAATGTAGTCATCCGCGATTCGATCCTCATGGGTGCCGATGAATACGATCCAGCCAATCCCCCGCAATGTCTGCCTCCGCTCGGAGTCGGTGATGGCACCGCAATCGAGGGCTCGATCGTGGACAAGAACTGCCGTATCGGAAAAAACGTTCGAATTGTCAACGATAACAACATCGAAGAATCTGCCGACTACGAAACTCACAAAATCTGTGACGCAATCCCCGTGATAGTGAAAGACGCGACGCTTCCCGATGGCTGGAAACTGGCCGAAAACTCCTCAGCCGCGGAACTCTCAACGGTGTAACTCTCAGCGGTGTAACTCTCAGCGGTGTAACTCTCAGCGGTGTAACTCTCAGCGGTGTAACCCTCAACGGTGTAACTCTCAACGGCACCAGCTCAGTTTGACGCGATCGCCGCGCCGTCGGACAGCTACTTGTCCAGCGCAATCAACTGATCGGTCGCTCGATTCGGTTCTTCCACGATCAAGAACATAAGTTTTTCAAGTTGTTGAGGATCGAGTCGAGCTAGGTGCATCACCGACCGGGAGAGCGGTATTTGTCTCGGCGCGGCTGCGATGAACTTGCGCCATATCTCGGGACCCGCTTGTAGCAGCCACACTTCGTATTCCAACTGGTCGGCTTCGTCAGTTACTGCCTCGTAGACGTCGTCGTTAAGACTGCCGAGTCCGTGTAAACAAATCAGTTCAACGGTCCCTTTGACGAGTTCATGTAGCAAGACCGGAAACACCCACGCCTTGGCAACAACAGAAAAACTCTCTCCTCGCCGCTCGACCCCGCCGTACCCCACTACTCCTTTACG
>JBLHLE010001063.1:0-3268 GCA_047620805.1 Pirellulaceae bacterium | reverse complement strand
TCGGGTAACGCTTCGTTCACAAATGGGCGCGATTTGCCCTGGTTGCAAGACGGAGATGCGAACAACGACGGCTCCTCAGACATTTGGCTGAACGCGTGGGACTTCGCTTATCGCGATGTTGTCATCCTAGATGAAAACAACGAATACGTAGCCGCCTATAACCTCACTAATAATGATCTCGCCAATCCGATCAACTACGCCACACTTGAGCAAATGTTGGTCGACGCCGGGGAAGCAATTGTTACCACCGAATTCGAATGGCAAAACTCATCCAATCGTTTTGATGTCGACGCCGACAACAGTGTCGCAGTGATCGACGTTCTTCGAATCGTAAATCGCATCAATCTTGACGGCACCGGCGAATTGCCCGCGCGAACCGCCTCGGACGAATATTACTTTGATGTCTCCGGAGATGGTCGAATTAACGCGGTCGATGTGCTCCAACTCGTTAACGAGATCAACCGCTCCTTTTCCGGCGCACAAGGCGAGTCGATCGACGATGCGGCCGAAGATGAACTTGTCGGCTCCATCGATCTGTTTAGTTCCGACCAAGTCGAAGACTCCGATCCGCTCTCGGATGATTGGTTGATCTAAGATTGGTTGATTGAAGAGCAGTAGCACAGTTGGCTATCGATAAGCGGCGGGTGGGGTCTTAGAAGTGTAAAGTTGTTCGGCCGGTTCCATACGCGTAACCCTGACGGACCACGCTCTTAAATGCCACGGTTTCGCGGCTTGAGAACGGTAGGCGAGCAAAGATCCTTGATAGTCGCCTTTTGCTCCCTAGACGAAAATCGCAGTAAACCCCGCAGTCCACAAAATCGTTAATGTCAACGCATCTTTACAGACGATTAACTAACCGATGGCCATGCGTCGTGGTTTGTTGGAGTTGTCTGCGCTGAGAGATCTGTGGTGCAACGATATAGAGTGCTAGCTATCGGCTTGATGCTTTGGTTAGCTATTGCTGCGCCAACGCTAGCACAACAGAGGACGCAACAGCGGGTAGTCCAATCGCCTCAACAAACCATCTCGCCTCAACAAACCATCTCGTCGCCACCTGACAAGCGGCAGATGCAGCATTACGCGGATCGGTTGCAGGACGCGGAACTAGAGATCCGCCGCCTCCGACAGCAGCTGCAAAGCATGCAGCCAAAGCAGGGCTCATTTCCCGTAGCGCCGGCATCCTACGTTGATTCATCGACGCTTATGCAGTCGTCAGCAGCGTCTACATTTCAATCGCCTTCGATCCAGCCTGGCTGCCAGAAATGCCGCTCTCTGAATTCATGTAGTTGCAGGAATTCGTTGCGAAATCGCGGGCCAGTCATGGGTTTGTTGCCCGAGCAGCGGACGATCTCGGTTCGTCCGCCTTCTCATCTGCCAACTTCATCGGTTTCACAGGCGGCCTCGTTGGACACGGTCGCGACGCCAGTTGAGAAGACTCCAGTCTACTTGTCGTTGGACGACGCCCTCGGTTTGGCGATTCGCAACTCCGAAGTGATTCGGGTGTTGGGCGGGACGCAGGCCACGAGCAGTGGAAGCACCATTTACGATGCGGCGATATCCAACACGGGGATAGATGAGCAGCAGGCGGCGTTTGATCCGTTCGTAAGTTGGAATCACAGTTTTGATCGCACTGAATTTCCCAGCGCGGTGCTCGATCCGATGGTTGCCGAACTAGCTCGACTCAATGGCTCTCGCACCGACGGCTACAATATGAGCGGCGGGTTGACCAAAAAGACTTCGTCGGGAGCGACAGCTGCTTTTGGTGTGAACACAAATCCGTCGCGGTCACAGACGGGCTTATTCGCACTTAATCCACAGAATCGATATTCACTCGACTTGTCCTTAACTCAACCGTTGTATCGAGGCGGAGGTATTGCAGCGAACCGAGCTGCCATCATCGTGGCTCGCCTCGATACCGAGCGGTCGTTCTTTCAGTACAAAGATGCAGTTCAAGAGATGGTTCGTGGAGTTATCGAAGCATACTGGGGGCTCGTTGCCGTTCGGACAGATCGATGGGCACGCGAGCAGCAAGTGAAGCAATCGCGTTTTGCTTACGATCAAGCCGAGGGACGATTTCAAGCTGGCACTGCGAGCCGTGGCGTCGTGGCTCAAGCTCGCGTCTCACTCGGTAACTTTAAGAACGCGCTGGTCGTCGCTCAAAACAATGTTATCCAGCGCGAAGCGGCGTTGCGAAATATCCTCGGCCTCCCACCGGTCGATGGAAAAGAACTGGTCCCTGTCACGCCACCGTATGGCGAACGCGTCGAATTCGATTGGGAACATCTCTTGGGGATTGCCGAAGAGAATCGCCCCGATATCGTCCAATTGAAACTCACTCTGCAGTCCAACGAGCAGCAAGTGTTGCTGGCGCGTAATCGAGCAATGCCGACAATCGATGCTTCCGCGCTCTATCGTTGGAACGGCCTGGATGGCCGAACTCCCAGCGGTGCGGATATCTCCAGTGGCGGGGGCGAGAATACGGATTGGTCACTGGGGGTCAATTTTTCGGTTCCGCTAACATTGCGACAAGAACGCGCTACACTGCGGCGGCAGGAACTGATCGTGGCGCGAGATCATGCCAACTTGCGACAGGGTATTCACGGCATGGTCCACTCGCTGGCTACGGATATTCGCAGTTTGGAGCAATTTTACATGCAGTACCAGGAGCTGCATGATATCCGCAATGACGCGCGTTTGAATCTGCAGGAACGTCGCGAACGCTGGTCCGCTGGCGGTGTCGGCGGCATTTCTTTCGTCGACTTTCTGTTGGCCATTACCGATTGGGGGAATACCGTCAGCCAGGAAGCTCAATTGCTCGCGTCCTACAACACTCAACTGGCTACGATCGAACGGGCGACGGGAACGATTCTCGAATCGCACGGCGTTCGTTTTTACGAAGAACAGAACTGCCACATGGGACCTTGGGGGAATCGCGGCAAAGGGCGGATTTATCCCTCGGCAATGCGGCCAACCAGCAACGAACCTCGTTACAAAACCGACGCCGATTCTCAAGAACCCGCAGAGCGATACTTCGAGCTGGACGATCCGCTACTGGATAGCCCGTTGAGAGAGCTGGCGAGGCAGTAGCCCTATTCAACGGCCCTATTCAGCGGCCAGCCATCAAGTCGATAAGCGAACCGCTTTCCCGTGCCTCACGTTTACTCGTAGCGCAAAGCGTCGATTGGATCCAGTCGGCTGGCTCGCCAGGCTGGGTAAAAACCAAAGAACATTCCCACGGCTGCCGCGAATGCAATGGCGATGCCAGCCG
>JBLHLE010001062.1:0-3276 GCA_047620805.1 Pirellulaceae bacterium | reverse complement strand
ATGCCGAAACTGCTTTCAGTTATACGCACTTTCACAAGAGTCGCTTGTGGTATCAGAAACGCGACCCCAACAAAGATCGCGATAAAGAAGACAGACTGCCATACTCTCATCCCGAGATGATCGCTTACACTAAATTGGTTCGAGAGTATCGCGAGGCGATGCGCCGAGAACCACTCGAACTCGTGGCACATATCGTTCGCAATGACCGCCCTTTTACCGAAATCGTAACGGCTGACTACATCATGGTCTCGCCGTTTACTGCGCGAGGTTATGGAATCTTTGAAGAGCTGAGCGATAAGTTTAAGGACCCCGAAGATCCGTTTGAATTCATCCCCGCGAAGCTGCAGGCGCTCACGGAGGATGGAAACGGAAAAGTCGTTCAGGAATCGGAGACGGGCTTCTATCCGCATGCCGGAGTGCTCAGCACGTTTCAGTATCTGAAGAGGTATCCCACGACCGAGACCAATCGAAATCGGTTGCGTGTGCGAATGTACTTTGAGCATTTTCTGGGGGTCGATATCTTACAATTGGCGCCGCGAGTTGGCGATGCCGCGGCGGTCAGTGCCAAGTATGAGATTCCTACCATGCAAGCCGCCGATTGTGTTGTCTGCCACAAGGTGATGGATCCGATCGCTGGCCTCTTGCAGGACTATTACGCACTCGACGGTAATGGCATTTTCGGACCTCGCAAAGAAGGCTGGTACGAAGATATGTTTCCGCCGGGACTGGAAGGTGAAGGCCTGCCAGCAGACCAAAAGTGGCGGGCCTTGCCATGGTTGGGCCAGCGGACGGCAAAAGATCCCCGCTTCGCTGTCGCCATGGTGAATCATGTCTGGTACATCCTGACCGGCCGAAAACCGCTCCTGCCGCCTACAGACATCGACGACCCCATGTTCGCAGCGAGTCGCCGGGCGTATCAAGCGCAACGCGATGAGATTGAACAAATCGCGGCGCAGTTCGCCGCAGCGGACTTCAATTTGAAAGTCGTGTTTAAGGAATTGGCAAAATCGCAATTCTATCGCTCTGACGGGCTGGCGACGGCGGTTAAGAATCCGCGTCGACTCGCCGAGTTAAACGATGTCGGAGTGGCTCGTTTACTGACCCCCGAACAACTTGAGCGAAAGCTTTTTGCCATTTTCGGAACTAAATGGGGCAGGCTCACCGACCAGGAAAGCAAGTTGGGAATTTTGTACGGCGGCATCGACTCGAAAGAGATCACTCAGCGGAATGCGGAGCCAAGCGGTGCGATGGGCGCGATCCAGCGGATCATGGCAAACGACCTCGCTTGTAGCAATGTGGCGACGGACTTTTTGCTGCCCGCAAAAGAACGCCGGCTGTTTCCCGGCATAGAACCCAGCGTTGTTCCCGGCGCCAGCGGCGAGGGCGACAAACAGATTCGACTCGCGATCGTTCATCTACATGAATTGTTGCTCGGTCGTTTCGATAAGTCTGAAGATCCTGAAGTACAACGCACCTACGATCTATTTGTCGGCATCGTCAAGGACGCGAAGTCGCGAACAGGGATCGATCTCAGGGAGAGTTATTTCTGCCAGTCTCAGAGGGAAGTTACGCCTCGCGACCCCGACCCCGACTACACGATCCGCGCTTGGCGCGGTGTCGTGACGTTTCTTCTCCGCCAACACGAATTCCTTTACGAATAAGAAATCGCCATGCGACGTCGCAATTTTTTGAAACTTTGTGGAGCAGCCGGATTGGGCTTCGCCGCCCCGGTCGGGCTATCGTCGATATCCCGCGCTCAAGACGCGAATGTCGAACCAGCGCCGTACGACGGACCGTATTACGTTGTTTTCAACGCGTCCGGCGGCTGGGATACCACCTACTTGATGGACCCCAAGGGCGTGAATGAAATTAATCGCCTTTACAAAGAAGGAGATATTCTTACGCAGGGAAATCATCGACTCGCTCCCAATGCCGCTCACATCGAAGCCGGTACCAGCAATGAAGATTTCTTCAAGAAATATGGCGACGAGTTGCTGGTGCTGAACGGTCTTGATTACTCGGTCAATAATCATTCTCCGTGCTCGCGATACATGGCAACTGGTAAACTCGACAGCCTGGCGTACCCGACATTCGCCGCTTTGGTCGCCGCATGCAATGGCTCCGAAGCTCCCCTGGCCTTCCTGACATTTGGTAACTATTCGGCAACTGGCAATCTCGTCCCAATGGCCCGCGTCCCCTATTTGAGTTCATTGAATCGGCTCGCCAACGCGGACGGAGTACATGGAAACGCCCGCAGCCCCTATCACGATGATTTCGTTACCGATCGGATTGAACGAGCACTCGCAGAGCAAATGGAAGCTCGTGTAGCGAAAGCTCGACTGCCGCGAGTCGAACAATCGCAGAGTATGCTCTACGCGGCGCAAATCAACTCGAAGGCACTGCAACGCATCACGCCCTACATTCCCAAGTCGTCTCCCAAGGAGCGACTTTCCCAACAAGCCGACATCGCACTGGCCTCATTCAAAGCAGGCGTCTGCGTTTCGGCGAATCTTTCCATCGGTCAGTTCGACAGTCACGCCAACAACGATCCCGACCAAATGAAATTGATACCGGAGTTTCTGGCTGGCATCGATTACCTAGTGGCGAAGTCCGAGGAACTGAAGATTCGGGACAAGCTGGTGGTGATCATTCAAAGCGAAATGGGCCGCACTCCGAACTACAACAAGGGGAACGGGAAGGACCATTGGTCGATTGGTTCGATCATGTTTATAGGACCAGGTATCCAGGGCAACCGCGTGATCGGAGCCACCGATGAGAAACAGTTCCTTGTCCCCCTGAACGCGAAATCTCTGGCAACTGACGAAGCAAACGGCATTCGCGTTCGGCCAGAGCATATTCATGCGTCGCTTCGAGAGTTCGCAGGCGTTGCCGACCATTCGTTTAGTAAACAGTTCCCGCTGAAAGTTCCCGACGACGAGAAGCTGCACGGACTACTAAAGCCTGTGTAGCGCTTACCGACGTTCGCTCAATTTGCTCCGGAATGGCTGAGTGGAACGATGCGTCCATACCCGGGATTATCATCTGCTGGAAATCGAGAGTCACCGTCAGTCAAAGGAACTCCAACAATGCCGAAGCGATATGTGCTCTTAGTGACGGCCCTGTTTTTTGCCTGCTGGACGTTGTGGGGCGAGGCCCAAACGGAAGTAACCCAAACGGAAGCAACCCAGACCCAAGCAACCCAGACCCAAGCAACCCAGACCCAAGCAACCCAGACCCAAGCAACCCAGACCCAAGCAACCCAGACCCAAGCAACCC
>JBLHLE010001061.1:0-3285 GCA_047620805.1 Pirellulaceae bacterium | reverse complement strand
TACGTTGAAGCGATACGTTGAAGCGATACGTTGAAGCGATACGTTGAAGCGATACGTTGAAGCGATACGTTGAAGCGATACGTTGAAGCGATACGTTGAAGCGATACGTGAGGCGCTGTGGTCCATGCCCAAGAGATGGAGAATCGTCGCGTGAAGGTCATGGACGCTGGTGCGATTCTCGATCGTTTTATAACCGAACTCATCGGTTATCCCGTGATGGACGCCGCCCTTGATGCCGCCGCCGGCAAACTAGGTCGCGAAGGCGTTTGGATTGTGATCGCGGCCTCGCGAACTTAACGAATTGATTGTTAGTGCTGGTCCTGGCAGCTATCGATTAAAACTTGAACGCACCGAAATCTGCCTGCTTGGTTCGACTATCGATGAATATCTTGACGTCTTGCCGCCTTCACCTCCCCGCCACGGGGTTTCATCCTCACCTACTCACCGCACTTAACGCGTACATTCAGTTGCCCAGTCAAGTCAGATTTGATGCTGATTGTCTTCATTTGAACGCATTTCTTTGAGGCATTGACCACAACAACGCATCGAAGGTCAATTGTTCCCTGTTGGTCGAATGTGGCGACCGACCCGCGACTGAGTGTCGTGATAATCACTTTCAATCCGCGAACTGCGGGACGATTTGCATTTCTCGTTGCATCCAAAGAAAGTGATCATGAACAACAAGCCCCAAAACACCAAAAGTTGCGGCCCGCAACTTTTGCCGTCCGGCTGTCCTAATACCGATTGGAATTCAAAACAGCTTCAATATTTCTCGCGGCAGCAAAATCAAGAAATCCTTGGCCAGGAACAATCGCTGGCGATTGTCTACTGGCGACTCGGTACGGCGCTGAATCTGTTACGTGAAGACTATAGACACGGCCAGTGGACGCAAGAACTCGAATCACTAGGCATCGACAAGACCCGAGCTTCCAAAGCTCGTGCCATCGCTAATGCGTTCGCCAGTGAGGATGAACTGGCCAATCTCACCGTCGACGAAGCGTATGGGAAACGGCAGCGGCAGCAGAGGTCGTCCGAGCGCGCGACCGATCAAGAAACAACGACCGTGTTTTGTCGGCAGTTGCATCAAGTCGCCAAGACAGCTCGTCGCTTTCTACAGGCTCAAGAAAACGGGCGCGATCCAGGCACCGTTCAAGAAGTCGAAGCCCTGCTGGAGATCATCAATCACCTCGACAAATTGATTGGTAACTAAAATCGCTTCAGTACTAAACAATGGGAATTTCTCAAATTCCTTTGTCGGTCCGTTCGAAGTCGCACGCTGCGACCGTCGTGCGACTTTCCCTTCGTAAGCTGGAAATTGTAATTAATCACGGCATCCACAACCACACTTGCAGTGCAAGTCACGTGGTGGGTGTCCAGGCAAAATCCAATACGGGAGGTGTTCAAGATGAATGCTCACAGAGACTCGTTTGCTGCCAAACGACCAGGGAATCGGAAACAACGCAGGGGCAATTGCGAATTCACTAATTTGTCCCACGTAAACTGCCTTAGACACACTGCTTGGTTGTTGGTTGCGGCCCTGGCTTGCCCATCGTGGGATCAATATGGTGGTTGGGCTGAGATTGACTTGGGAGACCACTTGCAACCAAGTAAAAAAATTGGGCGAAAAGAAACCTCGTGGCATGCCCAAGCACCACCGACTCAGGCGTTGCCACCGACCGTTCCCCTATTCGACGATCGAAGACGTCTGAAATCGTGCGGACAGAGAAAGAAAGTCCGGCGTACTCGCGAAGACATTCGCCGCGAGCAGCAGGCTCTGCTGGAGAAAACGCAACGTGAAATCGACGCGTTGGCAACGGAGTTTCACGCGAAGTTACCGCGGGAGAAGGCTGATGCCATTGGAGCGATTTATGCACGCTACTCCTCGCGCTTTCAGGACTCGATCGCCGATCAGGTGCGAACATTATTCGAAGCGGCTCATCAACAGAATATCTTCATTCCACGAGACCACGTATTCTTTGATCTGGCGGTTCGTGGATGGAAGGATCGTCGTCCCGGATTAACTTTGCTGCGAGATGCGATCAAGCGTAAGTCCTTCCAGGTGTTCTTGGTGTTTACGACTTCAAGACTTTTTAGGCGTACCTATAAAGCTATGCAGTTTGTCGAAGAAGAAATTGTCGAACGCGGGATTCGTGGGATCTTCGTCAAGTCGAACCTGGATACGGCGGACGGTGAAAATTGGCGAACGATGTTCCAGCTCTTCGCTGCCATGGACGAGGCAATGGTACGTATCTGCGGCTCTCATGTGCAAGCGGCTCATGAGGGGCTGTTTATCCGGGGCATGGTTTGCATGACGTTGCCTTTGGGTTACACCGGCGAGGATGTCCCTGGCGAGTTTACGAAACAAAAGCGACCTCGCCGTAAAATCGTAATCGATCCCGAGGCGGATCGATGGATTGAGCGGATTTTTCAATGGTACGCCATCGATGGCAAGAATCTGGATGAGATCGCTCGTGATCTGAATGACGATCCTGACGCTCCAATACCGGCCAAGTCGTTAACCGGAATGTGGACGCACACACTCGTACGAAATCACCTCACGAATCGAGCCTACCGAGGCTACTGGCGTTACGGTGCCAAGCAATCGAAATGGTCGAGCGAAAAGGACTACGCCCAGCGAGTTCCCCGTGACAAGCCACTCAAGGCGGCTCAGTTCGAGTCGCTTCGTATTGTTACCGACGATCTTTGGTACCAAGTACAAAAGCTTTTGGCCGAGGAACAACCAAACTCCGGCCGCAAGGCGACAGATGGTGATCGCAAATCTCGACCGCGACTGCTACGGGGCCTGTTTGTTTGTCCGACGCATCAGCGCCAACTGGTTGTTGGTGGTCCCCAGGGGCGCATTCTGTTCTGTCCACTGTGTAGAGCCGTAAGAGCGGACAAGCGACCGCTGTTTACTTATTTAAACCGAGCGTTGGTGTTACGAGTCACTTGTCAGAAGTTAACCTCGCTCATCAAAGCCAATGACGCTTTGGTGGACCAGATCATTACAGCTTGCCAGCAGGCTGCGGAATCTGCTCAACAGCCCGACCCCACCGTACTCAGGCGACTCAACGCTCAAGCCAATAAGTTGACTAGCACAATCGACTTCAACCGACGCAATCCAGGTGAAACGGAAGCGGAGCAACGGCTAACCGAGCAGCTCCTCAGAGATTTGCGACGTCAGCAAACGGACGTCTTGTCGCAGCTCGCCGCGATTGAAGCGGCCAGTGACGCAGTGGTTACCGTTCCCCAGCCGGATGAAGTCGTGGCCATGTTGAATCAGTT
>JBLHLE010001060.1:0-3301 GCA_047620805.1 Pirellulaceae bacterium | reverse complement strand
AGATGCGCGATGTCAAAGAGCAGGTAGCGCCATGAAGTACGCTATTTCTGCATTGCTCGCTCTTTCTGCGTTGCTCGCTCTTTCTGCGTTTAGGGCCTCGCTGGTCTTGGCCGACGACTTCGCTGAATTCAAAGTTAAACGCGAGGAGGTATTTGAGTTTACTCGAACGCCTGAAGTTGTCGCTCGTGGTAACAACATTGAGATAGCGTTTACGGCTAAAGGGTATTGCGACGTAACGGTCGCGATCGAAGATGCAGCGGGCCGAATTGTTCGGCATTTGGCGAGCGGCGTACTGGGTGACAATGCCCCGCCTCCACTTACGCAAAGAACACTACAGCAAACTCTGACCTGGGACGGGAAAGACGATCGCGGTCGCTACATCGACAAACGAAATGGTCTGGTAGTTCGAGTTTCTCTGGGACTAAGACCACGATTCGAGCGAACATTGTTTTTCAGTCCCAAGAAGCGAATTACTCGCGGCAATCGGCCGCTGGCTGCAGCTACGGCGGACGGTGTCTTTGTGTTTGAGGGCGAAGGCGTCGATCATCTTCGCAAGTTTGACCACCAAGGCAACTACGTCGAAACAGTCTATCCATTTGCTGCTGGCAAGCTCGCAGCGGTCAAGGGCTTGAAGATGGCGCAGTTTCCGCAGACCGGCAAGATGTTGCCGCTAAAACACGGACTTGTGCAGGCGACGTTACTTACGTCCGGTCGCAACACCGAACACGGCACGCTGTCGAAATATCAATGTGCGGCATCGGCGATGGCCGTCGTCGGCAATCGAGTTGCGCTGGCCAACGACCGGCTAAATCGGCTTGGCAGCGACGGCGGGACCGGCGGTTTGAATTTGGAAGGGCCAACAACAGCTGTGACGGTCATCTTCCGGAGTAAAGAAGTGGTCGTGCCACCGCGGAGCGCCGCCCTCAGCCCCGATGGTCGCTGGCTCTACGTCACTGGCTATATGTTTCAACCCGAGTATCCTCGACCTCGGCACTGGTTGCCGTGCGTGATGCGACTTGATTTCGCCAGCGACGGGCAGCTGGAACTGTTTGTTGGTAGTGAGAAACTGGATGGTTTCGGATCGGATTCGACACTCTTCAAAACGCCAACTTCCGTCGCCTGCGATGCCAAAGGACGAGTGTACGTAGCGGACTATATGAACGACCGTATTCAGGTTTTCACTCCCGCTGGGAAACTGGCCGACTCGATAGCAGTGAAGAAACCTGCCGAGATCGCCGTGCATCAGCAAAACGGCGAGATCTATGTGGGCTCGTGGATGTTGCTCAACCGCTTCAGCCAACCGGACGATGTCAAAAATCCTGTCATCACTCGGTTGTCCGCTATCGATTCATCCGAACCTCACAACCCAGTCGTGTTGCTGCTGCCGCTGGAAGCCCATCATCCGAAAGTATTCATGAATAAGAAGGCGGGGATGCAGCACGGATTCGCACTCGATTCGTGGACCGATCCGCCGACGATATGGTTGGTGCCGGGCGCTGCCGGAGCGGTTTCGAAGCTGTTAATGGTTCGCGGGAAAATGAATACGCCGGCGGAGCAAGCCTGCATTCGGCTGCTCGTTGAGCGCGACGGAAAGTTGGAATTGAAACGAGACTTTGGTCCAGAAGTGGTCGAGTCCGTAGTTCGCGCGAAGCCGCCAATTCACGCCCGACAAAAGCTGTTCGTCAATCCAGTTAACGGCAACTTGTACGTTTTCGAAGGTCAGGCTGGTGTCGCGAAATCGTCACTCGACCTGCTGGAGATTGATCCTCGCAGCGGTTCGATCCGGCCGTTCCCGCTGCCGTTCGATGCGGAGGACCTCGCATTTGATAACGACGGCTTGATCTATCTGCGAACGGACAACGTCGTCGCTCGGTATCTACCGGATTCGTGGCAAGAGGTTCCATTCGATTATGGTGAGGAACGTAAGTCCGTTGGATTTAGCTCCAGCGGCGACGGCCGCCGTGCGGATCTTGTCGGGGCATTAGTCTTGCCAGCTCAGCGGCCCGGCTGTTTTCATCAGGGTGGAATGAATGTATCTCCGCGGGGTAATATCGTTGTCAGTTGTTACAACCATTCACAATCACTCGACCGCCGCGGCGAGATGCCTGAAATCCAGGAAGCTGCCAAGATCGCGGCAGGTCGCGCGTATACTCCGCGAATGTATCCCGGTCGCGTGCGTTGGAACGAGGTGCACGTCTGGGACAAACACGGCCAGTTGTTGTTTGAGGACGCCGTGCCCGGCGCCACGATGATGGACGGGCTCGCAATTGACAAAGATAACTGTATCTATCTTCTGGCGACTCCCAATCGAGTGTTCGCCGGAAATCCGTATTTCCTCGGTCGGGCAGAGACGCTGATCAAAACGCAACCAATGCGAGCAAAACTTGCCAGCGGCAAGCTCGGGCTCTCGGTTCCACTCGAACCCAAACCCAATCGCCCGCCCGACCTGACCAGGTCGCCCGATGGAGCGATCTGGATTGATGGACAGCAATGGCTGTACGGCGGTGTCGGCTTTGGCGGATTCAATGTCGGCAAAGGTGGCGGTGGCTGCGCCTGTTGGCACGCGCGTTTCGCACTCGACAATTTCGGCCGCTCGTTCGCCCCGGAAGTTGATCACTTTACGGTCGCAGTGCTCGACACTGCGGGAAACCTGATTCTCCGTGTCGGCCAATATGGAAATGTTGACGATGGCATACCACTGGTCAAACTGAACAGTACTATTCAATCCCGCTCCATCGGTGGCGACGAGACGGCTCTGTTCCACGCGGCTTATGTCGCCACACATACAGACCGGCGACTGTTCATTTCCGACGCGGGAAATGCTCGAATCGCCAGTGTGAAGTTGGACTATCACGCATCCAACGTCGTTCCCGTGCCGAAGGGAGACGCCCCGAGATGATCCATAGCCTGACCAATTTCGTCGCTCAGCGGATGAATACAGCAATGCGTTTGAATACTGCACTGTGTTTGATTGGAACACTGCGTGTGATCGCAACGCTGTGTTTCATCGCGTCCCCAGCTACGTCGCTGTACGCCGATGACTTGGACGAGTTCCGAGTCAACCGCGAAGCGGTGTTCGAGTTTACGGAAAAACCAACGATCGCTCGAGGCGACAATCAATTCATTATCCAATTCGCGTCGAAAGCAAATTGCGATGTCTCCGTCGCAATTGAAGACGGGGACGGTAAGATCGTGCGGCATCTGGCGTCGGGTGTGCTGGGACCTACCGCTCCACCGCCGCTACAAAAGAATTCAACCAGTCAGCGAATCGTTTGGGATGGCAAGAGCGATCGGGACGTTT
>JBLHLE010001059.1:0-3311 GCA_047620805.1 Pirellulaceae bacterium | reverse complement strand
CAACGTTCGATCTGACCGTCGTGGCTCGCCAGCGCCCGATCAAATAGATCGATATCATCAGCACGGAAGCCAGCAGCAGGGACAAGACCAACCCGACCCATTGCCAGATCGCCTGCCCGTACCAGCGAGTGCGTATCCAAGACGGTAGCCAAGCATGCGGGATCATCCAGCCCGGTTCGGAGACGAACCTTTCGTAGTATCCCGGGGTTGTTGTTTCTCGCTCGATGTAATCGAGGCCTTTCACGATCTCGTAAAAGTCGTTGGCTCGCTCGACAGTCGCAGCACTGAATAAGAATTCGCCCTCATCAGGGCCGTCCTTGATTTTGATGATCGAGATTTCTGTATGTGGGATCGTCCATTTCGTGAGATCCTGTTCGGCAATTTCATCCGACTCGGGCCAGGCAGATTCCGGCGGCAATTCGATCCGATCCAGGACCTCCTTGAGGCAAACGGCCGCTTCCTTTGCGAGGCTCATCCTCACCGCGGGCGACAGTTCGCTCAAATCGAGGCAGCGAAGAACGCGATTCCTGATAGCCTGGTGTTCCGGCGACGACGAAAGGCGACCTTCCTTTTCTACTACGAGATATATCTCCTGCATTCCTGCCAGGAAACTTGTGAAAGTCGCCCGTGGACTGGAAGTATCGGCCGATTCCAATGGGTAGCGTGCATCAGCGGCGACCGCTCCAGGCACCAATAGCACGCCAAAGAGTATTGGCAGCCAAAGTCGGTGAATGGATGCATAAACATTGAACATTTTCGGCATATGCGATGTCAGACCAATCGTTCTCACTGCGGTGCTTCTTCGCCTTCGGGGGCCGACACTCGGATCAACAACCACTGTTGCGTTTGACCATCGGCGAAATGGACGAGTACCCGAGACTCGTTCATCGTCAGGTTGGAAATTCCTGTCTCGATGATCGGTGTGTTCTTGTCAACAACCGTCCACGCAGCACGTTGCGTCTTCTGGTCCACCATCCCTTCCACAGACTCCGTCTGCTCAGTCGTCTTATTCTGGTAAGTGCCGGCAATAATTCCCTCTTTGCTGACGGCTAACTGTAGGAACATATTGGGAACAGCATTTTCGTTGCCGTCCTGGCTGAGAGCAAACACACCCAGAGGCAGCCACTCCATCTCGTCCGGCTTTTCAACTTCAGGAACAGTGGTCGCAATCTGTTCTGCCTGCGCTGCGTATTCCTGTGCCGGGACTGCGGTTCCCGCTGCGTAAACGGTGTCGCCTTCGTAGTAGACATTTCCGCCGGAACCATAGTCGTAGTAAGCCGCTGTCCCCCAATTCCATGGCAGAAATGCTCGCACCGTATTGAACGAAGCCCAGGTCCAGAAAACCGGGTTTTGGTGGAAACGGTAATGGGCGTGGGGGTGGTCGATCCAAAAGTCATCGAACAGGTGGTTATCATCGTAGTGCTGTCGCAACTCGTCGCGCACCTGGTCGGCGTGATCGCCGAGTTGCTGTTGCCGCTCGGTGCGACGCTCGCCGCGGCCATCGGCCAAACTGGAACGCATTTCGCCTCGGTCAGCCACGCGGACGGCCTGTTGATCGCCGCGACCCGCGACTCGATCCTGGCGATTGTCCGAGGCAAAATCACGATTCTCGCCACGGCTGTCGCGCACGTCCGATCGGGCACCGGTGCGATCGGCAATGTTGTCCGCTCGGTTCCCTGCTGTCGTGCCACCCCCATGCAAGAAATCAGCGACTGCCGCATTCCCGCCGGCTGGCCGCGCTCCGCCGCCCGCGTTTGGACGTGCGGCACCTTGGCTTGGCAAGTCGAGGAAGTTATTCAACTGCGATGGTGACGGACGCTGTCCTTGACCGATGCCGCCGGCAGGTCGGTTAACGCCAATGGTGCCTGGCTGTGGGCGAGTTGCCGGCCTCTGTCCCGTTGTGGGCCTTGATGGGATGGCGCCGGTATTCGGACGCGAGATCCCGCCGGTACTCGGACGCGAAATGCTTGGAGTTGCCGGACGGCTCATCGAGGGACTTCGGCTGACTGCGGGTGAGGGTCGCGAATATCCGCCGCCGCCACCGCTGAACCCGCCGCCACCTCGACTCACTCCGCCGCCCCCGCCGCCTCGGGCGAGTGCATCACCCACAATCAACGCCGCTACGGCCACACAGGCCACGAAAACGATCGTAAATTTACGCATGGTTTGGTCCTCGTCTTGAATTGGTTTGATTGTTTATTTACTGGGTGTCGGTCGTCGCGTTGCGAACCAACTTGACTGCTTCGATATTGGGCAGGATTTCGCCGTCCAACTCGCGGCCGGTGGATTGCCAAGTGACGGTGTTGTCGTCAACGATTGTCATGATGTTGATCGCCGATGTCTTGCGACCGTCTGGCAGAGTCCCAACGGCCTCGGTGATCCAGCGGTTTTCTTTCTGGGTCCAAGTCGCTTCGCCGAAGCCGCCGACGGAATCAAAGACCCAAGAGCGAATCTTGCCCGCGCTGGCATCCCAGCCGATGATCTGCATGCCGGACATATCGATGCGATCAGCGACAGAGATTGTAAATGCCCGCGTGATGAAGGCCTGATTCTTAGCCCATTGGCAGGTCGTTTCGACGGTTGCTTCTTCGTCTTTGTCGATCCACGTGCCGATCATCCACTGGAGATCTTTCAAGTGTTCGTAGCTGGCCGCGGCGGCCGGGGCTTCCTCTTCCGTGACGCGATCCAGCAGCCACCTTCCATCGCGTTTCACTTGGATCGCGGTGTAGCTGCTTTCCGACGGTTCGCCGTCTTTCGGTATCAATTTGGCGACACCGCGCTCCATGGCGACGCCCGGAGAAACGAATTCGATCGACTCGACTTCGACGACCAGCTTGGTGCCTTTCGTCGCGGCCAGAATAGCCTCGAACTCTTTGGCGATGGCTTCGCGTCCTTCGACCTGACTGCCGGTGAGCGGGTTGATGTAAACCGCTTCCGACCCCCAGTGCTCGGCCAACGCCTTCGCGTCGCCCGCGTTGAACGCCGCGGTATACGATTCAATCGCCTTTTCAATCGCGGCCTTGTCCGCGGCTTGATCGGCGGCTAGCGACACCGACTGGCAGGACAGTGCGACGATGCCGACTAGCAGCACCCTGTAAACATCTTTTACCATTTCTCAATCCTCTGAAGTTTTGTTTGCGTGACAGATATCATACCGAGAAGCAGGAATGGATTACTCCACCAGTTCGAGATCGCCAGGCATCCAGGTCTGGTCGAACCAGGGCTGGAGTGGGCCGTAGAGACGCAGCAGCACGTTGTAGCTCTTGTCCGGCATCGTCTGGATCCAGTTGCCCTCGTGGCCTTCCGGAGCC
>JBLHLE010001058.1:0-3323 GCA_047620805.1 Pirellulaceae bacterium | reverse complement strand
CATCTTTCGTACCACGTTCTTGGACGCGGAGTTTGTTGAGCCTTCACGGGGCGCCCGGTGTAGGTCCAGCGAAACGGTTGTGCGAACGTCCGGTTGAAGTAGTCGATAAAGTTCAATAGCCGTTCCCTTAGTTCGTTCAGCGATCGGAAGCTGGCGCGTACGATCGCCCGGCGATGGACGATTCCAAATACAATCTCGATTTGGTTCAACCAGGAACTGTGCTTGGGTGTGTAGACGAAGCGAACTCGATGGCTTCGTTCGATCAAGAACGCTTGACGTGTGGCCATCGATTTAAGGATCCCCGACTTGCCTTTGACTCCCAGTGTCAATTCATCAATGCCTTCCAATCTCGCAACGTAGCGCACCAGTGACTCGCTGCAATGCACATTCAAGTTGTCCATGATGAACACCCATCTCGCCAAGGGATCGGTTTGAATAGTGTTGTGAATGTGTTGGACAAAGTCTTCCTCTGTGCGCGTGGTGCCGATCGAGGGAGCAATCATTTGGCCGTTTACTACGTCCCAATTGCCGATCAGGCATAGTGTCCCATTCCGTTTGTACTCGTATTCAATCCGTTCGGGTTTGCCGGGCTGCATCGGAATGGTTTTGGCGATGCGTTCGATCGCTTGAATTCCCGGCATCTCATCAACCGACACCGTGTACGTGTCGGCTTGAAAATACAGCTCCGGGGCCTCTAAATAGGTCTGGCAGACCAGTTGAACTTGTTGGTTAAACGTCTCCTGACATTTCTCTTTCGTGTTCAGCCAATATTTGCTGCGGTGCGGTTGCAGATCCGCGTCTTGGAGATAGCAGCCGACCTGACTTTCCGAGATGGAAGAAACGATCTTCCGTTGAATCACTTCGTCGGTCAATTCACGATGCGTCCAACGGCTGACGGGTCTTCCCGAATTTTCGGGTGGCTCGCAGGCCACTGCTAATATCTGCGTCACCTGCTCGGCCGTAAAGGTGCATGGAGCGCCAACACGCGGGGCATCGCTGAGTACTTGTTGAATAGCCCGGTAGAGCGTTGCGTTGTTTTCTCGGCATTCGATCGCAATCAGCGCCTCGAACGAGTCGGCCCACCGTCTCCGCCACAAGCCGACTTGTCGTCGATCCAATCTCACTTTTGCAGCAATGTCTGAGTTGAATTTCCTCTGATACGCTTCTAAAATAATCCTCGCCCGTTGCGCGTGTCGCACGGTGGCTGTCGCCGCGTTGGCGATTTGTTGTAGGATTGCTTGTTGCTTTTCGGTGATCATGATTTTTGCAGCCTTGCCAGACATTGAGCCTTCCTTGTGTTGAGATCAAAACCTTGAGAAGTCTTGATTATCAACCAGGGAAGGCTCTTTCATGTCAAGATCAATAGGGCTCCGGCGATGCTAGCGTTGCTACCAAGAAGGCTGTTAAATAAGGCAAGAACACGCTTTGGTGACCAATCAATTCCCGGTTGCGGCACTAGTGCCCAATACGACGTTGTTTTGGCCCTACTTAACGCGAGTGACAAAGGGCTAACGAAAGACGAACTAGAAAAAAATAGCAAGCACGGTGATTCGCGGAAGATTTTGAAACGATTGGCCGAAAAAGATTCTGATTGGAACGCCGTAATTTCGTTTCCCGGCTCCACGGGAATGGGCTATCGAATTCTATAATCGCCCACCAATCCCCACCTTTGCCCACCTTTACGCCCACGAAAGCCCACCCAGGCCGCTCATAGACTTCAACAGTGGAATTTACATTCTTTCTGTGGGAGTACGACATGAGCAAATTGGTAGATGCAAAGAAATTGGCCGAGCTGCTAACGGTGAAGCCAGCGACGATTCACGCATGGCATAGGCGCGGGTGGATTCCATGCCTGCGGGCTGGACGCCGCCCCGTTCTGTTTGACGTGGAAGCGGTGAAAAAAGCCCTACGCGAACGCGCTGAACGAAGGGGCCGATGATGAACGGTAACATCCCCCTCGGCACAAAATCCGGTCTGCTGCTGCTTAACGCGAAGCAAGCTGCCGAAGCCCTGGCGATCAGCCCACGCAAGCTATGGGGCATGACCGCATCCGGCGAGATTCCGCACTGCCGTCTAGGGCGATGCTTGAGATATCCGGTCGATGATCTGCGACGGTGGATCGACCAGAAAAAAGAAGGGGGGCGTCCAAATGAACCACCCCCCGAGTGAAATTGCATCAGCATTATACCTCGCGCGACTTCATCGAGCAATTCGCGACATCGCACGAAGTCACAAGTTAACCGGCGATATGTACACACGACCGACTCCCAAAGTTGGCATCCATGAGCAACAGTTGTTGTACGTTGCCGTGATGCAAGACTTGCCTGCCGAGTTTCGTCGTTGCGACAATGCGAGACGGCTAATGAAAGCATTGGTATTTTCGTCGGAGGTTCGCCGTGACTGAATCCGACGAATTATTGCAGCGAATGCCCGAGATCATTCGGGAATCTGCTCGGCAAATGCTGGAGAGCGAACACTTAATCGAGCTAGTCGCGAACGATCTCAAATCCGTCGGCATCGCGGGCGAATATGAGAACGCGATTACAACCTATTTAGTTGGAACTTCGCGACTCTTGGCGAAACCGTTGTCGGCCATCATTCAAGGACCTAGTAGTTCCGGTAAGAGTTACATCATTGAAAAGGTTGCCGCCTTGTTTCCAAGCGAGTCGGTGCTGATGGCAACGCAACAGACACAACAGGCGCTATTCTATCTCGAACCCGGTTCGCTATCCCATCGGTTTGTCGTTGCTGGCGAACGCTCGCGAGTTGAGAACGACGATTCCGCCGAAGCGTCGCGCGCATTACGCGAAATGATGTCGGCAGGCAGATTGAGTAAGTTGGTGACAATCAAAAAGGGGAACCGATTTGAGACTGAACTAGTCGAGCAAGACGGACCAATCGCTTATATCGAGTCAACGACACTATCCAAAGTATTTGAAGAGGACGCAAATCGGTGTCTCATGCTTCATACCGACGAGCGACGCGGACAAACTGAGCGGATAATCCAGAGCCTCGCCGCAAACTATAGTCGATCACAAAACGGAGATAAGGATCAAATCGTCCAGAAACACCATGCAATGCAGCGTATGCTCAAGCAGTGGGACGTCGTTATTCCTTTTGCCGAGAAGCTCGGTGAGTTGTTTGGAAGCGACCGAGTAGAAGCACGTCGAGCATTTCCGCAACTCATGTCGATGATTCAAGCGAGTTGCCTGCTTCACCAGCGACAACGAAAAATGACAACCGACGGAGTTCTTGATGCCACAGAAGAAGACTACCGAATTGCAAGACACTTTTTAGCTGGGCAAATGTCGCGACTGCTTGGC
>JBLHLE010001057.1:0-3328 GCA_047620805.1 Pirellulaceae bacterium | reverse complement strand
AGAAACGTCACCGCCTTCCTCGCCCCCGGCCCAGAAGCCTCGATCATCGGAAGCCGCTGTTCAGTCGCCGAACGCATCTGTCGCGGAAATCGTTGAAAAAGTTAGAGGGTTGATGGCGGTTGATCAGGTAGAGCAAGCCGAAAAACTACTGCGAAAATCCGTCGCCATTCAGCCAGACAATTGGCGATTGCGGTCTACGTTGGCGAGTGTGCTCAAATACGATGGCCGCTCCGACGAAGCGGTAAAGTTGCTGCAAGTTGGCCTTACGGACGAAACGGACACGACTAACCGGGTGAATTCATTGGTTTTCATTGGCCGACTATCTCAACAGCGGGCCGAGGATGGGCCGAATGTGACCCAACGCAGGGGCATGATCGAGGCGTCACCTTCAAAACCTAGGGTGGATGAGGATGCCTTCAAACAGAAACATTTGGCGATCGCTGAAAACGCATTTCGCGAACTGAACTCGATTGCTCCAGATCATCCAGATTTCACGCAATTCTTGGCCAGTACGTTGTCGTTGGCCGGAAAGTTAGAAGAAGCAATTGAACTGTGGGAAAAGCAGTTACAGAGGGAACCGAAGAACCGAACGGCCATCGTTCAGTTGGCATCTTTGAATTTCAAAGCTGGCAATCCCGTAATTGCAATCAAACTAGTTACCGACTTCCTTGAGAAGCAACCCAACGACTCGGAAGTGATCGCGTTATTGGTAAATCATTATAGAGAAACTAAACAGTCGGATGAGCAAGAGCATTGGGAAGTTCGGCACGATTTCAGTCAACGAGTTCCTCCGTTTTCAAAGTTGACTTACAGCGAGGAATCGCTGGCCAAACTCGACTCGTTAAAAACAAATTCGCGAGTTGAAGAACTGCTGTTGCTTAAGGAAGCAGAGTCGACAAACCTGTTAGCAATTTATTGTTGGTCGCATCCGCACAACGATCTTGAGGATCGCGCGTTTGAAGAACTGGGAAATCGCGGCGCAAATCAACTTCTGGATCAGCTGTTTAAGCACGCGGGTAGTACCTGCACCATTCGAGGAGCAGCGGCACAACTGGCCAGAAGCAAACCAGACGACTTGTACGACCAGTTAATTCGATTGCTGCCGAACGATCGACGAGGAGTTGGAATGCACATGGATATCGCGAACGCGTTGGATATCCTGAACGATCGGCGCGCGGTACCAATGTTGGTGGCAGTGCTGGCTCCCGAGAACATGAGTCGACAAGATCGAATGATGGCGTATATGCAAGATGTTGACGGCGCCCGCCGCCGCGCTGCGATCGCACTGGGCAGCTTCGATACTGAAGAGTCGAAATCAGCCCTGGTGACCGGAACCGGTAATCCCAGTATTAGCTTCGCTTGTACTGCAGCTCTCTATCGGCTTACCGGGGAAGAAGAGTACCTTCCGGATCTGAAGGATACCGACCCCCGAGACATGTATCGCACGCGACGAATCCTCCGGCGACTTAAGGAGAAGTTGCCTCAGGACAAACCGTTGGACGCACTTTTGGAAGCCATTCAACGACAAATCGACGAGAAGATAAAGGCAAGTAGTGAATCGCCGGATTGACGAAAAGCAGAAAAGGGTCGGAAGCAGATATTGAGCCAGTCTGCTGGGTAGTGAAGTACGCGTAGGCACAGTAAGTGTGTAAGGGTTTCAATTCCGTTCTGTCCTTGCCTTAGCGAGCCCTTCAGATTTGCAGAAGAAAGTCAAATTTTCCTCTTCGCTCGCAAGTCTTCTGACTTGATTTTCGCACATTCGTGCTGCACGGGATTTGTTCAATAAGAAGATCACAACCAACGAGCCCAAGTCGAAACCGCAATGTCGATGCTGAAGAGACGCCAAGGAAACCATGTCCGCGGACGAAATTACCACAGTCAATGCCGCGATCTACGCTTGATGTGCTCACTCACAATGTCATGATTCTTCATTCGCAAAGGGCTTTTCTACAGAGCCCTTATGACCCCTTTCCGTTTCGGCGCTCGCTATGGTGCCATGTACTTCCCGATGTAATGACCACACGTCCAAAAGAACGCGGTAAACGACACCACAGCCCAGAAGAAATCACGGTAAACTCCGCCCGGCCGAACCAACTGATATCCGGCAACTAGCGTCGCGGGCAAGCTAAAGATGAAGCCAAGGAGGAAGACCCACTCCATGGCGAGTCCCAATCGTTTGCAGAGGTGGAAATAGGTGAAGCACATGGATACGAAGGCTATGGCTACAATCCATGTAAGGCGCCGGTCTCGTCGTTTGACTGCGTTTTTGCCAGACCAAATAACGGTAGCGAGCGTCGTTTGAAATGCGACGTATAAGGCGACTGGCCAAGTAAAGACAAATTCATTTGCTATCCGATTTCCGATGGGTGTCGCGACGACTGCCAACATCGATGCCAGCACCCAAGATACAACTCGACTTATACGCCGACTAGCCGCTCGATCGTATTTGACCCGCAGCCTGCGGGGGGTGACACTTATGCATTAGCGATAAACACACAAACGGGCGTAGTCGCCACGCGCCTCCATTCTGGAATAAGGCCGATTGGGAACGGTGAGGTTGGGCTATTTAACTTCCAGATTCATCAGTAGCGAGAGTGAATATGAGATCACGCAATTACGATCAAGCTTCCGATTTCCTGGACAGCCTCACATCGCCAAAGTCTCGGAGTGCAGCTATAGCCATCCATTTGACTTGGCTCAATTCCTTCGGATCTCCGGAGCAAGCTATTGCCGATAAGGCTAAGGACACTGACTTACTGCTCCTTTATCGTGCAATGGTAAACACGTTTGAGATCAACCCCGGCACAGAGCAGAGTGCGTACGACAGGAGATTGTCGGTTACTGACGTGGTTGAATCCGCTAGATCTCGACAGAAGACACCCGATGACACAAGAATCAAGTCCTATGCAATGGAATTCGTCAAGCAACTACAGGAACTTGACGCGACGCCCTCTAAGGATGTTGTTGACTTCTACGTCCAATTGTTTTTGGACTGCGTTCACAGCGAGAAAGTACTAGATGCCATCGAGACAGGACAAATCAGCGATCAGTCAAATGCACTAAGAGACCCAGAGCTGTGGTAGCCCAATCTTGTCGCCTGAGCAGGAAAAGGGGATAAGCTATTTCAGTGACTGGCGGTTCGCCCATTGCAATTCCCGGCCATAGCGTAGTCGGGTACGCCCCAGTTTGCGGATGTTCGGCGTCAATTAGATCAGCCCTCGCGTTGACTCACGGTTTTTGTTACCGAAACGGGGTCGTTGCCTCACAGGAATGTTACCGAAAGAGACGATCTCTCGAACGGTCTCTCGAATGAGTGCGTCAGCATACG
>JBLHLE010001056.1:0-3337 GCA_047620805.1 Pirellulaceae bacterium | reverse complement strand
TACTCTCGGCCGCGCCAAAGTTGCTCTTTTTGAGTTAACTGAGCTGGCTCTGTGGGGCCAGATTTGTTTCACTGGTTCCAGAGTAAATCAGTTTTCCAGGGATGAATCACGGAGAGTGTCATGGTAGCGACTCAAGAAGTGGTCACGAAGGCGACGGACAACGGACGGAAGTATCGAAGTCCTAACCGGATCTTGGCCCGCTCGTTTCGGCTGGCGCGGGATAAATGGAAGCAGAAGTACATGGACACGCGGGCTGCTTTGAAACGCGCGCGACAGCTCGCCACCGAACGAGGTGACTCGCGTGATCGTTGGCGTGCGGAATGTGATACCGCGTTGGAGCAGGCTCGCGCGGCCGAAGCATTAGCACAAGAACGTCTCCAGGAACTGGAACAACTGCGGGCTCGTGAGCTGGAAGTAAAAAAAACTCTCCTCACTGACGCTAGCTGATAGTCTCGACGCGGACAGTATAACGCCAGCACGCGGTTCTACGCCGTTGGCGATCATCGAAGTCTGTCAGCGGCTCGTCGTCCAAGCTGGCGTGGCGATGCGCGCCGTGCCACGCGTGTTCATGATCCTCTACCGCAAACTGGAAGCAACGACCGTGATCCCCGCAGCCAGCTCGGTGCGCTGGTGGTTGCAGCGACTCGGTTTGTATGCCTTACGAGAGCCGTTGCCGAAAGCGGGCGATTGGGTCTTGCTGATCGATCATTCGGTGCAGATCGGCACGGTGAAAGTGTGTGTGATTCTGGGGATTCGCTTGTGCGATGTTCCGTACCCGCAGCGTGCTTTACGTTATGAGGACATGCACGTCATGGCCGTGATTCCGGTCGAACAATCCACTGGCGAGATCGTTGACGCTCAGTTGGAACAAGCCACGCTACGGATCGGAATTCCCCGGCAAATCGTCAGCGATGGCGGCAGTGACGTGAAGAAGGGTGCCGCGTTATTCGCCGGGCGTCATCCTGACACAGCCGTGACTTACGACGCCGCACACCACGGAGCCATCGTCCTCAAACGACGTTTTGAAGACGACTCACAGTGGTCGGAATACATCGGCCGTCTGAGTCAGGTCAAATCAAGTATTCGGCAAACGATCGACGCCTTCCTGGCTTCGCCGAGTCTGCGACCAAAAGCACGTTATATGAACCTTGAGTCGTTGCTGAAATGGAGTCGCCGCATTCTGGGTCTGTTGGATCGAGACGCCAGCGGCAGCGGTCGTGCCGAGTTGCGTTACGGTTGGTTGCGCGATTATCGTACATCGATCGAGAAATGGTCGCGTTGGGAAGCGACGGTGCGCGCGAGCGTGTCATATGTGCGAACGCGAGGCCTGTCGGTCGACAGCGAGTCAGTGCTGCGCGCACATCTCTCGGAGCTTCCGCCGGAGTTGTATGACGAGGCGCTGGCGACGCAACTAGGAACCTTCGTGCGCGAGTCAAGCACGGCGGCAGGACCGGGCGAATGTTTAGTCGGCAGCACGGAGGTGCTGGAGTCGTTGTTCGGAAAGTGGAAGACGTTGGAGCGTCAGGAGTCGCAGAGCGGTATCACTGGATTGATATTGAGCCTCGGTGCATTGCTCGGAGACTGGCCACTGTCACGCGTCCAAGCCGCCTTAGAAGCAACGCCCGTGAAGCACGTCGTCCGTTGGTGCCAAGAGAACCTTCCGTCGAGCGTACAATCCCAGCGTCGCATCGCCCTCTCGGCCCAGGGGGCGTAAACAATACCCGAACGATCACAACGCCCCACCTACACCAACTTTGGCGCGGCCTAGATCTACTCCCACTCCCAATTGGGAAGAAAAAATAATGGAGATATCAGATGGTGCGGACCTATCTCGCAATCGCGTTGTTTTCAATTACTCAGATGACCGGGCTGGCTGTTGGTCAGCTGAATGAAATCGAGATTCGGATAAGCAAGTTGCAAACCTTTGAAAGCGACGAAAAATACCACCCCGTTGAGGTAATTGCAGTTGCTAACGCGATCCAATCACTTGACAAAAAGAAGACATTAGAGATTTTCCGATCATATCTGAAACGGAATCAAGACCAGTCAATTTCTTTGGAGAACAAAACAAGCAACGACGGTCGAATCATCATGTTAGCCATTTTGTTGTTTGAACCGCCAGTCGATCAATTGCCCTTTACAGGCAGGTTACCTCGTCCTTCAGACGGAAAGTCGTGGGCCTGGCTTCCGATGGAGGTTTGCAGCGGAATACCGTTTGCGGTACCTTCTGAGGCCACTATTATTGTTGGGTTGCCAGCCGACCCAAGCCAATTGCTGGAATGGATCGAGAAACACGGAAAGATGCGATCCACACCATTCGAACCCAGGAAGTGTCCTCTCACTGCATGCGACGAATTGTGTCACTCTGATCGCTTTGCTCTACTCTATAAGGCAAAACAATCCAAGACGTTTGCAGTGCGATTGCTGAGAAGACAGGCACTTGCGGCACTCGGACTAGCAGCGGAATCAGTCGATGATTCGAATTGGAGAAAGTTGAAGCGAGAATATACCGATCGGGTGACTTGGAACAAAAGAAACCAGAGTTTTACGATTGAGTAGATTCTGGGGTTTTTGGCACAACGCCGCTGTTGCTATCGTAGGACGAAACGAGGCGGAAGAGTACCGCACTCTGGTCGATATACAGGACGATGGAAATGGTCCATTGCATCTGAATGGACCCAAGCAATTCGACGAAATCAGCCGAGATGACGTTGGTCCCACACATCCGACTCGCGTATTTAGGGTGTTGACAATCGACAAGCTTCCACCAAATTAGAAACTCGTCATTTACGACACGAATCTAAAAAACGCAAAAAGCCCGTCACCACATTGCGCGAGAAATCCTTCGGCACGAGCTATCCAAAACAGAACGTGCCGATGGATTTCTCGCGCAATGTGACTGGGGAGTTTGCCGATTCGCCCAGGCTTTTTCTTGCGACGCTTTTGAGGTGACTCGTCAATCAAGTCGTCCTCTGGATCGCCTTGCTCAAGCTGCTCGACCAATTCGCGCAGTTCCTCCACCGTAAACAGCAGTAGCTGATCTGGGTCGATGCGTTCCTGGCGAGAACCTTTGATGCGTTGCAGGAGAAGCTTGACCTGGTGTTGCAGGGAAGAGACTTCCTGCTTCTTGTCTTCGAGAGTCTTTGCGAATTGTGCAACGACCGCTTGAGAAGAATTAATACAGCTCGAGAAGAATTAATACAGCTAGAATCGTGAATCGCAGCGAATCGTTGGCGCACGTTTCCCTTCTTTTTACTCCCTTCGATAGCCGATTTCCCCATGGGGATTGAATGCCCAGCCGCTGCTAACTTTCGACGCGGGGGGCGATCACGAGTTG
>JBLHLE010001055.1:0-3339 GCA_047620805.1 Pirellulaceae bacterium | reverse complement strand
AGAGATAGCTGCCATGGGCATTTTGATATTAAAGTCGCCTTCCATGGCGACGATCTTAAATGTCATGATGAAGAAGACGAGCAGCTGAAACACGATGTCAATCATCGGTGTCATCTGCAATTCGATCTCTTCATCCGGACCCAGTTTGTTGTTACGTACTTTCATGATCTACTTCTCCGATCAGTTATTACCAACGTCTTCTTTAGCCCGCAGCGCAAACTTCTCGAACGTGTTCTTCTGGCACTCGGCGATTAAGGCCTGTACCTTCCCCGTCGGAGCATCTTTGTGGGCTCGAATGACAATCGTCGCATCGGAAACTGCCAACCCCTCGTAATTGATCACGGTGATCTCTTTATTCAAGTAAACACCTAACGATGCAATCGGAATTCGCTGACCGCCCATGATCACGTCGTCACCGTCCTCCAACAAGTGAAGTGTAATCGGATATTCCAAAGGGCCCTCGGCGGGCTTCGCCAATTCACTTTCTGGCAACTGCACTCGTTCATCCTGCTCGCTTTGCGAGAAGTTAATGAGCACCATGAAGAATGCGATCAACTGAAACGTCATGTCGATCATAGGAGTCAGGTCACCCTCTTGGATTCCCGTATCCCTTTTCTTATTCAAACGCATGGTTACGTCCCTTGTTGAGATAATTGAGAGTCAGAAACTGGCGACTAGCCTTCTTTGCCAACATTCTCAAATCGACTCATCAAGTTTTCGCTGAGGATACCAACTTCCAAGACCAGTCGAGCGACTCGGTTCTTGAGAATGTTGTAGGCCGCGATCGCCGGAATAGCGATGGCCAAACCAACCAGCGTAGTAAACAAAGCTGTTGAAATTCCGGTCGCCAATTCGGATGCCTTGGGCGTACTATCAGAAGTAGCAATCACACTAAATGCGGCGATCATACCGTGAACTGTACCGAACAAACCAAACATCGGGCTGAGCGTTCCGATAAGTGCCATGTAGCTGAGGCGATGCTCGAGCTTCATGTTTTCTTCTTCGCCAACTTCTTGCATCGCTTCGATTGCTTGTGCGTAACCGGAAGAGAGCTTAGCCAATCCAGCGGACAGAACTTGACCCAGGAACGAGTCGTCGTTCTTGGCCATTTCGTAGGCTTCTTGATAACGTTTTTCGTTGAGGTGTCCCTCAAAGCCCTCAACCAGATGCACTGGACAAACATTCTCGCGTCTGGCGGTCAAAATGTTCATTACGAATAGAGCGACCAGTGTGAACGAGAGGCCGAGGAAGATCAGCGTGTAGCCAATTCCCAACGCCTCGTAAGTCCATTCCAACATGCTGATACGTTGTTTCGGCTCTTCGCCCTCCGGTGTATCCTCTTGTGCCAGAGCGACTGATGGCGTCGCGACAGTCACGACTGAGAACGTGGTGACTGACACCAACATTAAGGCCAGTAATCCTAAGACACTGACCGACATTCCTAGAAACTTGCGTTGCCGCATGGGTTGCCTCCGAAATCCGTGAGTTTAATTGATTTGCGAAATATGCAGTTGATTGGACGTTCTAATTGGTGTGGTCCGAGAATACGACCACTGGATTTGCCAAACTCGTTTTTTGAGTACTCTCTAAGCGAATATTCAGATTTTGGCAAACCGTTATTTTAAACTGGCTACGCAAGCCAGGTAAACCACCATCAACCCGGTATATCGAGGTATTTTGCTCGCGTGACGCGAGCAAGTGGATTACCTGGAGCGTTCGGAGCGACCCGACGGCCTCGAGCCGATTGTGCGGGTTGTTCCGGTAACTGTTTTGACTTCAGCTAGATAAATTGCGACTGGCTTAGCTTTCTCTTAGCTTGGCAGCCCAAGGGCTACCACCGTATCGACCTAGCAGTTTTTCGCGCGCCTCACGGGCTCGAGTGGGCTTGTTCACCTTGGCCCACAGGGACGTGAGGTGATATAGTGCTTCGGCGTGGGCATCTGAGTCGCCATAGAACAGCAGATCGGTAAACAAATAGGCGATTACCGCGTCCTTAGGGGCGTTTCCAGCCGTGTGAGCGGCCCCCAACGCGTTGTATGCTCGAGCGAACAGGATTGTGTTCGTCGGATCATTCTTCTTAATAATATCCTGGAGTTCTTCGATAGCCTGAGTGTGCTTGCCGGACATAGCGTTGCAGAAGGCTATGCCAACAAGCGATTCCAAACGACGACCTTCCGATGCGGGAGAACCATCGGCATCGGCCAGCACTTCTTTGAACTTATCTAGGGCGTCCGTGTATTGCGCGGCCTTCAACATTGAACCTGCAACGAGCAGATCACCTTCGGACTTCGCCCAAGGTGCTTCACCAAATTTCTTGTAGTAATTTGCCGCGTCATCGAAATTCCCCATACTTGCGGCCAGATCGCCGAGCAGCTTCATGCCTTCAAAGTAATGGTAACTTTTCGTGCCGGCATGCACGGTATAGAATTCCCGCATTTTTTTTTCGGCGTCGAGCTTGTCGGAATCCTTGGCACTGTTCAGTGCCGCCTTGCCCTGGCAGAATGCCAAGTAATAGACAACATCTTGCTTTACCACATTCCGCCCAACTTTCGTTACATCGATCTGTGCGAGCAAGCGAGCAGCGTCTTCGATTTGACCTCCGCGAATTCGATCGCGAGCAGTACGAAGATCGGTGGGATCATCGGCGAAGGTTATCTTCAAAATCTCGTTCACGGGGAATTTACGCGCCACGTTATTGGATTTAATCACTACCTCCGTGGAACTGACTGACTCAATAACTCCGCGGGTGGGCAAACCGCCAGCACCAAACACTTGATCAACTGTCTGAGCTCGAACGGCAGGGGCCGTGAAGAGGCACAATACCGCGACCAGACCTAATACCTTTTTCATCACCATCTCCTTTGATTATTTGCAAACGCCGTAGCGTTACGTGATTCGATTCGCTTCCACTAATGCCCGTAGCACCGTTTTCAGTTACACCGTTTTCAGTTACACCGTTTTCAGTCGCACTTATTCCGCTGCGGCAGGTTCACCGAGTCCCGTTACCGTAACCCCTAACTCTCGCTGAACCCTTTTCATCAAGTCGTCGTAACCAGCGCGTTGCTGCGGTGTCCCCAAGTCGAAAAGTTGTTGAGTAATTTCGATATCTTGAAGAGCCTGTTCAAGCGTCTTGGCACGATCTGCACCGGTACGACAACTTGCCAGCCCGATGCGAGTTTCCACGAGTCGCTGTCGCGAGCGATGGAACTGAGTTTCAAATCCGGGCTTTCCCGCCGTCCGCTTGGCGATGGCACTCCAACCCCAGATGATCGGCTTCTTGGTAACTGGATGGAGCTCGGCACCGCGCAGTGCTGCCAGGAATTTCTCTGCAGCCTCTTC
>JBLHLE010001054.1:0-3345 GCA_047620805.1 Pirellulaceae bacterium | reverse complement strand
CGAAGGTGTGAGGCCCCGTTTCAGAGAGGCAAGTTCCGCGGTGCGTTGGTCCGCGCGCAGCTTGATAAATGGACGAGCAGAATATAGTGTCTTCTTACCCTTGAGGCGCTAAATTGAACCCGAGATCGCGGCGACAACACGTGTACTAACAACGGCGGACAATCGATGAGCAAACCATTTCTGCGGAACGCCTGGTATGTAGCCGCTTGGAGTTATGAAGTAGCCGCCGAGCTTTTTGAACGCACAATTATTAATGAGTCGATATTGATCTTCCGAAAATCCGACGGCATAGCTGTCGCAATGTCCAACGCCTGTCCACATCGATTCGCACCGCTGCATCTCGGTAAACTTGAAAACGACGTCGTTGAATGCCCCTACCACGGACTGCGCTACGATTCGACCGGTCATTGCGTATTAAATCCGCACGGGAATGGAAAAGTGCCAAGTCGTGCTCGAACGAAAACTTATCCGCTCGTGGAAATCCACGATATGTTGTGGATTTGGATGGGCGCCGACGCCCTCGCCGACCCTGCCACGATTCCCGACTTTAGTTGCCAATCTGACGAGCGTTTTCCAACCGTCGCCGGGGTGATAGAGATGCACGCCAACTACGAACTCATCTCCGACAACTTGATGGATTTAACTCATGTTGTTTTTCTACACGATGGCTTGTTGGGCTCGGAGGCGATAAAGGCTGGCGTACACGAAATTAGTCAATCAGGTACGACTATGTATTCCAATCGCTGGTGTCCGGACGGGCTAGCGCCTCCTGCCTGGAACATGATGTTCAATAACTACAACAAACCGGTCGACCACTGGCTCTACATGCGTTGGGACGCTCCAGCTCATATGCTCTTGGATGTCGGCATCACGCCCACCGGGAGGCCGCGTGAGGAAGGCATCTGGATGTATGGCACGGACATACTGACGCCGAAGGACGAGACGTCCACCCATTATTTTTGGGGCGCATCGAGAAGTTACGGACATGGCGATCCGGCAGCCGACAAACAGTGGGAAGAGGCGATTACGATCGCCTTTGGGCAACAAGATAAGCCGCTTATAGAAGCTCAGCAGCGCATGCTCGGGATGCACGGCGCGACTGATATCGACGGGGTTGACGCCGTACTATTACCGAGCGACTCAGGCCCCACCCGCGCTCGAAAGATTTTGGATGACCTACGCAAGGTTAACGAATCCGTCCCCCCTGCTCCGAGAAATCCGTCATTACTGGAATTAGTCGAACAATCGGCAAGCAGTTATGCCGGTAAAGTAACCCCGGTGGTCTAAGCGACTTTCGTTGCACGAACAACAAACATAGGGAAAACGACTATGAGTGCCCAAACATCATTCGGCTCCATCGGCGAGTACGCAAAAGGCGGCGTCGAGATTACTGGCAAAGACGAACCGTCGCGGTATCTCTTTTCAAACATGTTCGAGGTCGCGGCCAACGCCAAACCGTGGGAACGAGTTGTGGTCGCGAAAAATCTTGAATTCACCATCGAAGTCGCGCGGGCCGAAGGCAATAGCCCTTGGTATAGCTGCGCTCATGATGAGACGGCATTGCTAATGGAAGGCGCGATGGAAGTCCATTTCATCCAACCTGCTGATTCCAAGGGGCTCCCGAACGACGATAGCGAGGGTGCGATTCGCCTGGCACAGGAACCAAAGGGTGCGAAAATGGGACACGTTGTCGCAGCCCAAGGACATTTAACGTTGTTGCCCGCCGGCAGCGCCTATCAATTCCGGCCAAGTACGCTTGGTGTGGTACTAATTCAGTCGGCACTGGGTGAAGAGTCAGTCGAAAAATGGGCTGATATCGTTCAGCGATAGCGCATTGCGGAATTCGGGCAACACCAGCGAACACTAGAAACGAACACTTAAGAGAGTAGCGAATATGTCCACAGCAGCTAACAATCTAAGCGACGAAAGACCCGTTACCTCGACAGTTCACACACAATCTGCTGCCGACCCCAAGAACGGCTATAAAAAATTCGCCATCGGCGGGTTTAGTTTCGAGCGCGATGAATATTTCGCCCGGATACGTAGTCCAACCGGTACTCACGTTGTCGATATCGAAAACTTCCTGCGCTCAATGATGCGCGACGTCGCTTGGGGTTTTTTTTACGGTTGGGTGAATTTCGATGAAGTCATCGGAACCGTCAATAATTATGGCACCGTCGATCTGTACATGGGGACCTATAACAGCGCCTACCGCGAAGCTGGCACCGATTACCTAGAACGGTTCAATTCACAAAACTTGCTCGCGTGTTTTAAATCGATGCTCAAGGATTGGACGAATGCGGGGTTCGACCCGTTCGCAGCGCCGCTTGAAACCGGAACTGCGCGGGGTCCGAAAAACGGCAACAACGATGCTGCAGTCGATTTTCAACGCGAGCTTGCGGATCGGTTCGTCACCTTACCGGGCGACAGCGAAATCCGTTCGGACGAGCGAGGATTCCCAATCAACCGGCAGTTCGATGATGTCTCTCAGAGCGAGCCAGAGGTCCATGCAGAGCCAGGTTTCGAAGGGCAAATTGCGAGCTTCAACTTGTTCAAGTACTTGTCGCGTTCACCGGTGACCTGGAACCCGTCAATCGTCTCGATCGTGAAGAACAGTGCGTATTGCCCGACATCCGAAGAACACATTCTGCCAATCGATCACGGTAACGACCGAGTCGAATGGTTCATTCAGTTATCAGACGAAATAACGTGGCGAGTCGGCGACAAAAATACCGGAGCGCCGCGCGCAGTGATCACTATGAAGGCTGGCGATGTGTCGTGCATGCCTGCCGATATTCGTCATAAAGGGTTCTCGCCAAAGCGTTCGATGCTCCTCGTTTGGGAAAATCTCACACCGGGTCTGGAAAAGCGCTACGCAAGCGGCGAGCTACCGCCAGTGCCTGCCGAGCTGTAATCGGAACCTCACTGAACTCTATGCCGATCCGCAGATTCGACTGGCAATATTAAATTAAATCCGGAGCTACGCATGCTTGATAAAACCCGCTCAGTTGATCCGCAAAAGATCCGCAATCAGCTGTTCATCAACGGAGAATTCGTCGACGCGGTTGACGGGGCAACAATCTCGGTTATCAATCCGCACAACAACAAAGAACTCACGGCGGTCGCGCAAGCTAAGGCGCCCGACGTCGATAAGGCGGTCGCTGCCGCGCGCGCAGCCTTCCCCGCATGGAAGAACATGAACCCCTCCGATCGCGGTCGTTTGATCATGAAGCTGGCAGATAAGCTCGAGGATCATTTCGACGAGTTTACCGAGTTGGAAAGCCTCGACACAGGTCATCCCATCGCCGATACACGCCGACTCGATCTCCCTCGGACCGTGCTCAA
>JBLHLE010001053.1:0-3345 GCA_047620805.1 Pirellulaceae bacterium | reverse complement strand
CTTGATCGGTCGCGGTGCACTCGAAGCGACTGGCATCGGTTTTGAGCTGCAGCAAGGCGATGTCGCGATCCGCTGTAACTTCTGCACACTCGATGGCGATGGCAACATCGCCGACCGCCGCGCCGGCCGAATAGCGACCGAAGAGAGTGCCCCGCTGGCCATAAAACTTCGTCAAGTCAGCATTCCTGGTGTCGAGATATTTGTCGAACCGGTCAAGGAACACCGCTTCGTTGTCGTGTTCCGCGGTGAAGGTCTTGGAGGAAACGTGCTGGATACCGATCCACAAGCGACAGGCGTTCCCCCGCTCGATCCCGTTGCAACAAATGACGATAGCCTCAAGACGGTCGACGTCGCCAAGCAATTTCTGGTTCAAGCTCGGAAACTGTTGGCCGATCAGCCAAAAGCAAATTACCACACCATGCGGGGCTTCGCCGCCAAGCCCGCACTGCGGCCTTTCGAAGAAGTCTACGGACTGAAAGCAGCCGCCGTTGCCGTCTATCCGATGTACAAAGGTTTGGCTCGTCTCGCCGGCATGGATATTATCGGCGACGCTCAGACACTCGACGAGCAACTTGACGTTCTCACAAAACACTGGAACGATTACGACTTCTTCTTCCTGCACTTCAAATACACTGATAGCACAGGCGAAGATGGCAACTTTGCCGAGAAGGTCCAGCGCACGGAGCAGTTCGATGCGATCTTCCCGCGGTTGGTCGAATTGAATCCCACTGTCACGATCGTTACCGGCGACCACAGTACTCCGGCCTATCTAAAGAACCACAGCTGGCATCCTGTTCCAACACTGCTTGTTTCGGATTGTTGCCGCCCAGATGGCTTGACGGAATTCAACGAAAGCAGCTGCATTCGTGGTGGACTCGGTCAGTTTGAAGCGAAATATCTGATGTCACTGGCGTTGGCCAACGCCGGACGCATGGGCAAGTTTGGCGCGTAGAGCGGTCGATAGTTCGGCCTGTGCCGGCGGCGGCTTGTTCGTAGTGAGGACGGGGATCGAATCGCGTCTAGTTGGAATTGGCGCGACGAGATACGATCTCCAGCATTTGCTCGTGAAGTTTGCCGTTGCTGGCTAGAACAGTGGTTTTAGCCAGCGGTAAGTCGTCGCCCGTGCAGGTTGTGATTTTGCCTCCCGCCTCTTCGACAAACAGTCGTCCGGCTGCGAAGTCCCATGGCGACAGTTCGTATTCAAAGAAGGCTCCGAACATTCCCATGCCGACCATCGCCAGGTCGAGCGACGCCGTTCCGAAACGACGGATACCGTGGATTTGCTGTTCGAACAATTCTTTGACCGTGTCGAGAGTGTTTTGCATCATGACACCGCGGTCGTAGTAGAAACCGACGCCAATTAACACTTCGCTCAGTTGATTTGCAGCCGACACATGGACTTGCTTGTCGTTGCAAAAGGCACCCTGCCCTTTCGAGGCGATATACCAATCGTCTCTCGCGGGGTTCACGATTACCCCACACTGGGCAACGCCGCCGCGATAGTATCCCACCGATATACCAAAGTGCGGGACGGCATGCGCGAAGTTATTCGTTCCATCAATCGGATCGATGACCCACAGGTGCTCGGCATTCGCATCGTCCTTATAAGTCTCTTCCCCCAGCACCGAATGATCGGGAAACGATTCTTTGATTACCTCCACGATCGCTTTTTCTGAGGCAACATCTGCGTCTGTCACCAAGTTGCATTGCGCCTTATTGCGCAACTCGAAGCCGTCGCGAAAATATCGTTTGACGACTTCGCAACCCGCACTGGCTGCCAGTTTAGCGACTTCAAATTCACGCATGAGAAACCTCGAAGAATCGGAGAGATAAAAGACGTGTGCAATCGTAGCTCAATTCGGGCGGTCTTGGAAAGGCGGTGTCCTTGGAATGCGCCATCTCCCAGTACCGCGTCCGGGGAGGTCGGAGTCGGTTTTTCCGAAATTGGGCTCCGGCTGGGGCTTAGAAGTGCAGCATGTCTTGAGGTCCAACGGTCGACGCATTGTCGCCTTCCGCTCCGCGGAATAGTGTCTTCTTTCTTACCGCAAGGCCGGGAATTGGCTCAGCGCAGTAATTACTAAGTCGTATTGACTAATATTCGCGGTTTTTTACCGGAAAACTCGCCGTCTCAAGAGTCCTCAGTCACAATGCGAAATAGCCAGGCTCAAGTTCTTAACGCATCCCCGAACGCAATTCCGCGGAGCGGAAGGCGACTTTCAAGCAGCCGCAACTAATAGCGTAGTCCGCCAGGGCTACGCGGATGGAACTACGCGGATGGAACTGGTCGAACAACTTTGCATTTCTAATGCCCCACCCGGAGCGCCCAATTTCAGAAAAACCGACTCCGCGCCCCCCTTCTCATATCGTTTCTAGACTGCCGACAAGTCGACAATCTAAAAACGATATGAGTGAGGAGGTAACTCGCGTTACTTCGTCTTGATCAATCTGGCGTTTAGCCAGTTGGCGTGGTCGAGTTGGTCGCCGCGATCGGCGAAGTCGACGATGAGGACCATTCGCAACGCATCCGTCAGGTCCAACGAGATAGGAACGGGCTGCTCGCCGCCGCGAACGATTTGACTTTGATAGGCGGTCGACTTTTCGCCACCGCGCTTGTACAAGATGACTCGATAGCGAACGCTCCCTTGGGCACCCGCCGATTCGTCAATATTCAGTTCCGCGTCGAAGCGGCGATATTTCCCCAGTAGATCGTACGCGACGCTGGCGGTGCTGTGCATACTGATGCCTTTGTTGGCAACGCGATCCTCGTACCGCTGGCGATTGCCAGTCACGTCCCGATCCGCTTGAAATTCCCACGGCAATTCCAGGAAAGGAATGTGTTTGTAGCCAATCGGCTTCAAGTCGGAGAGGTATTCGATGTGCTTCGTCCAGGGCTGTACGAAAGATAACTCGGTGTAGAACATCGAGCGGTCGACTTCGAGAACAGCTCCTCCAACGAGCCTCAAATGCACGATCCCGTCGACCGAGCCGATCTTTTGAACATTGACGCAGCTGCCGTCTCGAAACCCAATACAAACGCCATCGTTCGTTCTGCGCGATGTCCGCACCAGCGAGGGATTCACTGATACTGCAGCGACTTTGTTCAGCGGAATCGAGATAGGCGCTTGCTGCCCAGTTGGCTTAATGGCGATGTGAGGCTCGGCATTCGGATCTGCCTCTGCGGTGGAAGTCGTTAATATGCCTGCGACGACATCGCCCGTCTTGAGTAACAAATGATCCTCGCTCCCCTGGCGATCAATCAGGCGATAGTACAGTTTGTCTCTGGCCTCGGAATCTCCGGGAGGCCTGAACATGACTCCGCGGATCGAATGAAGTGGTACAACAGCG
>JBLHLE010001052.1:0-3357 GCA_047620805.1 Pirellulaceae bacterium | reverse complement strand
CCCGAGCAACAATTGCGCAGCCGACAAGCCTACACGGGCATCGAGTGGCATGGTCAGCCTGGATGACCATGCCCAACACGAGCGAGGCGCTCATGCCACGCAAAGTGAGCAGCATAGTCATCGAGTGCTCGGCAAAGCTCAGTCTTCACCCGCGTCGGATATCAAAAGCTATTGGGCGGGCTGCGCTGGTGCCGACAAATCTGCGTTTACGGTAAACAACACCCGCAACTTTTCTTGATCTGCGACATCTTTAACGTCAACGCCAGCTCTGTTGTCCACGTTGCTGTCCTTGCTGTCGTCCACGTTGCTGTCCTTGCTGTCGTCCACGTACAGCGGGCACGCGACTTCGACTGACTCCAATATTGCGCCGGGGTCGTCCCATGCTTCTGAAGTTAGATTCGAAAAGTAAACGCCGGGAAACTTCTTCTCCAACGACTTCTCGCCTTCCTTAGTCACAGCATCGGAAAGAACAAACACCTCTTTCAGAGAGCCGAATTGGCGAACAATAAACTCGACATCCGCACTCCCAATCGTATTGTCGATGATCGTCAATGATTCCACTCGACCAATCACAGTGTTACGTAAATCAACTTTCAAGAATGTTGACCAACGCGGAGCAGCCCAGGTGGTGTGTACAAATGCATAGGAGTTTTCGAGTTCCGCGGCTAGTGACTTCTCTGCCCGATGGTGATGCGATACCACTGCCAGTAGAACACATACCGCAGCCATGAAAACCATCACCGCGCGAAAACTATATCGTATTGCCCATCCTCGCTTACTCATTTAATCTCCGAATCCCCGCTAGTGGCGTCCAACATTTCTGCCCCGATCTCCGCTCTGAAAAGCGAAGTATTTTAGCCGGCGTTTGCCACTACTATCGTGTTTCAGGGTTGCAACGTAATAGCCGCATTATACGAAGTCTGCTCCGAATAAGGGCACGCCAATGTTCGCGGAGACACCAGACATTTATTTCAATTCTGGGGAGAATCGAACGAATTAGCGTCCGGAAACCGCTTGCGGTTTAGAGCTCCCATGAACAGCTCGATAGATCAATGGGATTGCAAATAGCGTGGTTAATGTCCCTGTCATCAGGCCGCCGATAACGACGCGAGCCAAGGGCGCCTGCAATTCACCGCCCTCCCCTACCCCTAAGGCAATTGGAAGCATTGCCAAAACGGTCGTTAGAGTTGTCATGATTATCGGTCGAAATCGTCGCACCGACGCCTGCCTAACGATTTCGTCGATCGGGAGATCTGGATTGTTATGGACGAGTTGATTCATGTAGTCAACTAACACAATTGCATTGTTGACCACGATCCCCGCCAGCATGATAACGCCGATGAAAGACTGTACGTTTAACGTCGTTTCGGTCGTGACAAATACAAGAATAACACCGATTGCCCCCAAAGGTACGGCGACCAGAATGACGACTGGATCTCGCAGCGATTCGAACTGCGAAGCCATCACCATGTACATTAGGAGAATCGCAAGAATCAATCCTTGCAGCAGTGCGTTAAAGCTCTCTTGCTGCTGCTCCCAATCGCCGGTGATTTGATAGGAAAATCCAAGCGGCACTTCCAGTTCCTGCAACCGGCTGTTGAGTTCCTTTACCGCGCTATTCAGATCGCGATCTTCGACGTCGGCAGAGACGACAGTCATTCTTTGTTGGTCCGCTCGATTGATCGCGACCGGGGCAAGCTGTTGTTTGAAATCGACGATGCTCTGCAGTGGAACGATCGCACCATCGGCCGTACTGACTCCCAGCAGGTTGACGTCTCGTTGTTGATTGCGGTCGGTCTCTTGCAGCTGGACCAGGATGTTATATTCGTCGCCATCTTCGCGAAACACGGTTGCTTCCGCTCCGCGAATGGTTGTTTCCAATGTCTGTGCGATATCGCGAACGCTAACTCCCTGCAATCCCGCTTTGGCGCGATCAATTTTAGCCACTACGATTGGACGTTCCTGCGCCCGCTCCACCTCGACATTAACTAAACCGGCGACCAAACCCATTTGCTGTTGAATTGCCTCGGAAAATTCGACTGCTTGCTTGGAATTATGGCCACGAACTACAACCTCAATCGCAGCCTCATTGCCGCCGTAAGATCGAAAAAGCATGGAGTCATTAGATACACGGACGGAAGTCTTCGTTCCCGGCACGACTCCCAGATTCTCTTCGAGATCCTTGCGAATCTCATCGATCGATCGCTTCCGCTGGGAGCGGGGAACCAGTTGTACGCGGAGACGACTTTTGTGCCAGTCCTCTCCGTCATCGGCACCATCGCCGATAAAAGCTGCCGTGACCCTTCGCTCGGGGACAAGCTCAAAGACTCTTTGCTCCAACAGTTCGGACTGTCGCGCCAGCATGGGCAATTGAATCCCCGCTGCCATTTCACAGTTGATGTACAAGTTGCCCTCATCCGTCGCGGGCAAGAATTCGGCGCCGACAAATGGAAACAAACCTACGACGCAAGAGAAACACAGCAACAACGCGAACATCACAACGCCCGTGAATCTGAGAGAGAGATCAAACAGTTTTGCATAGCACCATTCGAAACCTGCGAACACTGAGCCTGTTAAGCTATGGAACCAATTTGCGACGGCGGAGTGAGGCGCGGTATTGTCGCTCGACTCACTCCACAATGTCGTCAACATCGGCGTCAAGGTCAGGCTGGCAAACAAAGAGCAGACCAAAGATATCGAAACAACCCAGGCAAGTTGGTGAAGCAAGAGGCCGGTGATGCCATGGATGAACAACATCGGTATGAAGACGATCAAGGTCGTCAAAGTGCTCGCAACAATTGCACTGGAAACTTCAGCCGTTCCTTCAATCGCAGCAGTCCGCGGATCGACACCGTCGTTGCGTTTTCGAAAAACACTTTCCAGAACTACGATCGAATTGTCAACCAACATTCCAATACCTAGAGCGAGTCCCCCGAACGAAACGACGTTCAACGTGAACCCCATGAAATACATGGCGATAAACGTAGCCAAAACGGAGAGCGGCATCGAGATCGAAATCACGAGAGAGCTACGAAAACTACGCAAGAAGAGAACCAATATCACGACCGCCAGGCTCATGCCGTAAATCGCCGAAGACTTGACATTACCCACTGCCTGCCGAATGAACTCGGAACGGTCGGTCCGCAACGTAACGTGTGCGGAACGCAAATCCTGATTTATCTCAACGACGGCTTCGCGAACGCGATCGCTCACCTGGATCGTATTGGCACCTGCTTGCCGGAAGATGTAGACCATGACGGCTGGTTCGCCATTGGTTCTAGTCATTTCGCGTCGTCGTTCGTGTCCATCGACGACCTTGGCGACGTCGTCGATTCGGACGACGGAGTTGCCTTGGCG
>JBLHLE010001051.1:0-3371 GCA_047620805.1 Pirellulaceae bacterium | reverse complement strand
TTTACCGCCAATAGCTTTATTCCGCCCAGACTCCTCGGCGAGAAGAATCTTGAAGCGATGTGTGTTGTGGTCAAGGAGCTGTGATCATGGTAGCCAAAAACCAGCAAGTTCGAAAAGGCGCTCACACTGTCGAAATGGCCATCATTTTGCCAGTGTTATTCATGATGTTTCTCGGCTTCATCGAATTCGCGAGGATGGAGCATATGCGAGAAACGTCTGCCTTAGCGGCTTACGAAGGTGCGCGAGAGGGAATCGTGCCAGGAGCCAAAGCTTCGGAAGTACGCGACGCGGCTACTTCCATAGTGCTGACCGCCGGAATGATCGATTCTACGATAACTGTGACGCCAACCACAATCACCGACGACACGCCAGACGTTACCGTAAACGTGCAAATTCCAATCGACAATAACGCCTATGTAACCCCATTCTTCTTCAAAGGTCGAACCATTAACTCTTCCTTTACTTTAAGACGCGAGATCTTTAACTAGCTCAACCCATCACCGAGCATTCTGTCGTCATTCCTATTCTGGAGCCAATCGATGCCAAAAAAACGCCAGCGCCGCAGAGTGCAGTTAAGTCAACGCAAAGGGTCTGTCATTGCCCTCGTCGTCACGATGATGATCGCCTTCATCGCGGCATCGGCCATTAGCATCGACTTTGCCTATATGCAATTGGTGCAAACACAACTTCGCTCCGCCACGGACGCAGCAGCTCGCGCTGGAGGCGAAGCATTGTCGCGAGGGCTGTCGGAAGAGGAAGTTCGTCAAGAGGTCAAGGATATCGCGGAGCTGAATTCCGTCGCCGGTGCGCCACTGCTGATTCGCGACCAAGAGATCATTTTTGGTCGAGCCAATTCCCAAACGAATGCCAGGTATCTCTTCGCCCCCAACGCAACTCCCATCAATGCCGTTCAAGTCATTGGCCGCAGAACCGATAGTTCCGCATCTGGCAACGTCAACATGATGCTCGGCCCCTTCTTCGGCAAGGACACATTTCAAACTTCCAAAAGTGCTGTCGCAACAATTCAAGACCGTGATATCGCCATGGTCATCGATCGCTCCGGTTCGATGGACTGGGTAACCTCAAGATCCGACAAGACGAAACGCATGGTTGCACTGAAGAAGGCAATCAAAGTCTTCCGACGCGTGCTCGACCAAACCATCGGTCAAGAGCAGCTTGCGATAACGTCCTATTCCTCCTCCGCCCGAATCGACTCTTCACTGGCCCTCGATTACGAGCACTTCGACAAGAAGATTAAGGACACGCTCCCGAGCGGGGCCACGAATATCGGCTCTGGAATTAAAGCGGCACAAACAGTGCTGACCGACATAACGCGAATTCGACCAACGGCGAAACGCGTCATGATCGTCATGACTGACGGGCAACACAACACGGGTAAGGACCCCGAACAAGCCGCCCGTGAAGCCCGCGCCGCAATGAACGGAAACCTCATCATCCACACCATCACATTCAGCTCCGGAGCGGATATTTCTCGTATGCAACGAGTCGCCGCAATCGGTGACGGACTACATGTACACGCCGATAACTCCGACGAATTAGAAGACAAGTTCGAGTTGATTGCGCGGGCAGCATCCGGAATCCTCATCGACTAATAAAACAACTCGACTAATAAAACAACTCGAACATCAAAACGAATAACCTGCCAACTCAAAATAATTGGCAGGTAAAACGAAAAAGGGACCCCTATGAATTTTAATCGACTGGCTACTATCGCGGCCCTCACTTCACTGTTCATGATCGGTTGCTCAAGCAATTCTCGTGTCGCCGACGAAAACACTACGACTGATAACACTTCGGCCGGTGTACAGAGACTGCCAGTGACACCAACATCGGCCAGCCGTGGGATTCCAAACATCCCTGATCAACATGCAATCAACGCCGACCCTTTGCCGCCCGGCCTAGACCACCTGCCAATCCCACCAATGCCAGGAGCGGAAACGGGAAACATCAATGGCAGCTTCGGACTGCCCAAAATCCCCGACCACAAAACAAATATCCTCTTGCCTAAGAACCCAATCGGCAAGGACAGCGGCTTTCAAGCACCGCCTCAGCTACCAATTTCCCCGTTTGGCAATGACGGAGTACCATCTTTTCCAGGCCTGAACAAAGATGGACGGCCTATCTCCGGTTTCGAGGCTGACGGAGTACCGCGACCCGCTACTCGTAACTAGATCCCAACACCTAGTTGTCGCACCTAGTTGTCGCACCTAGTTGTCGCATCTAGTTGTCGCACTTATTTGTAGCACCCAGTTGTCGCACAATCTGTCGCACGCACTACGCCGCTAACTTTGCTGCCTCAATTCCTAACAGCACGGCAACCATCAATACGCCGAGGGCGAAGACCCACGTTCCAATATAGGCTGTCAATATTCCCGCTGCCGCCAAGAGCCCTGGCGGCTTGGTGTTCAGCGTTTCATAGACATGCAAAGTGAATCGGACCATCGTGCCGTCCGCGTTCCCTTTTCCCAGACGCTGCGAGAGCTGTTCAACAATTTCTGCGATCGGTTCCCGCGGCACTTCACCTTCGACCTCCGCTAATTCTGCCTCCGTCCAACGGCCCCTTAAATCGTAGGCCAGTCGCGAAACCTTCAATGTCAACGGTAGGCTGATAAGCACGGGCACAGCGATGATCATCAGGAACCAGGTATTCTGAATACAACAAAATGCAAAGATGATCGCGACGGCCAGCAGTCGAGCGATGAATTCGAGTGCCCAATGGCGGCAGAACAACACGTGATGGAATACCCACCCTCCGTCCAATGGAATCACCGGAAGTAAATTGAATAAGTTGAGCGCTACGGTGACTGCCGCAATCGTATACAGTTCGGGCAGATGGCCAGCGTACCCCAACCATAGAATCAGCGGACTCAACAAGATCCCTGGTACCGGACCCATCATAGACACCACCACTTTCTTCCAACCGTCGATATTGTGGTGACTCCCCTGAACGGCGGCGCCAAGAAACGGAATAAAGAACATTCTCACGTTGCGGTAGCCAAACCATTTCATCGCTAACCAGTGGCCTAACTCGTGGAATAATATGATCGGTACGATCATCAACACGAAATGCCACGGCCACAGAAGCATCCCAAAACCAACAAAGATGGCTAGCGTAACGACCAACAGCAGCAAAGAACGCAACGGCTTAGATTTCGGCCGCCGCAACTGTTCAATCCCAAACATAACGGCGCTAACGCGTCGCTCCAAGGGCGTCGTCCTTGTGCGAGCAGCGGGATCCGTCGGCAATGACTCGTCGTGTTCGCTCAACTCCGCTCCGTTCGCTCAACCGCGTTCGCTCGACCGCGCTGGTTCATTACAACTGCCCGTACATTCTACTCGACGTCTTCAAC
>JBLHLE010001050.1:0-3378 GCA_047620805.1 Pirellulaceae bacterium | reverse complement strand
GCCGCAGGACTCTGCCTCATCATTGTCGTCGTCATCGCCTTCATCTACGGCAAGTCGGCCTACGATAAGTCGGTGAATTACCGCCAGGCTCAGATTCGACAGTATGAGAAGAAAGTTCGCGCACTCGAGGCTAAAGAACAAGCTGCGCTGCGCGATGCGGGCGTGCTGGGAGAATTCGAGGCTCGTGCTTTGGGAACGGACGTTGAGTCCTCGCAAACTACCTATCGCTCGTGGATTCTGACAGAATGCGAAGAGGTCGGTTTCGACAATATCCTCGTGAAACAACAACCCTCCGCTCCCAAGGACCTCGGTTACGGCAGCAGTACAATCCGTGTCTACCACAATCTCCGCTTTACTGTTTCCGCCAAAGCGGACATCCAACAGCTAACAACGTTTTTACATACTTTCTACGGGCATGGCTGGTTACATCGCATCAATCAAATGACCGTATCGCCCGTCGCTGCCCAAAAGAAGATGAACATTGCCCTGACGATCGAGGCCTTAGCGATGCCGGGTGCCGATGCGGAGCGAGAATTACCCAATGTTAAATCGAAATGGCTACACCACGGCGATCTGGATGCCTACATAAAAACAGTCGTCCATCGAAACATGTTTGGCCTGCCAAACAAGAAGCCGGCTATCGATGTCTCGAGTCGTCAGAGCGCCACGGTTGGCAAACTGTTTTCCACAACCGTTAAGGGAAGTGACCCGGATGCTATCGACACCGTACGTGTCCGCGCCGTTGGTGATCTTCCCGCTGGCGTAACGCTAAGCGACAGCGGTGGGCTTTCCTGGCGTCCCGAAGAAGAAAGTAGTATCGAAGTCAAACTCGAAGTTTACGACGATGGTTTCCCGTCGCTTACCGATCAAGCGGTTGTGACAATTTCCGCCAGTAACGCACCGCCGCCGAAACCGTACATTCCGCCACCCGCCAAACCCAAGTTTGATGTCTCGAAGTACACGTTCATCACGACGATCGTCGCCGTCAATGGAGTCTCAGAAGCGTGGCTCATCGAACGAACAAGCGGTATAAAGCACGTCGTCAAGGAAGGCGATCCGGTTGAAATCGGAACATTCAAGGGCAAGGTCCTGACGATCCAAGATCGTCTGGTCGAATTCCAATTGGAAGAAAAGCGAACGCTGGTCTCAATTGGCAAGAGCCTCTCGGAAGGCTTTGACATCGCCAACGAAGACGGAGTTTAACCACGACCGTCAGACGATCTATTCGTTGACCGCTTGCACCAGTTGCTCTACCTTGGCCAGATCTACTGGGCTGAAGATGTTCGCGTCTGCCTTTAAGCTGGAACCGACAATAAGACCGTTGGCCTGGCCAGCGATTCCTTTTGCGTTGGCTGCATTTACCCCGCTGCCAACGAGTACTGGACGATCGGTAGCGATGGCTTTGACTTGCTGTAGCTCGCCTTTATCGACGGGACTGCCAGTGGATTTGCCGGAGACAATCAGCGCGTCTGCATGACCGCGTTTGATGATGTCCGTAACGTCATCGACCAATGAGTATTTGCCAAGTGGCTGGGAATGCTTCACGTTCACATCGGCCCAAATCGCAATCCGGTCAGCGTCTAACTGCTTGCGTAGCCGCAATAGTCTGGCCGCGATTCCGTTGATAACGCCCTGGTCGGTCACGCGAGCGCCGGTCAGCACGTTAATTCGGATGTAATCCGCCCCGCTGGCTAAAGCAACGGTCAGCGCCGCCTCGCCGTCATTTCGCAGAATGTTAATTCCCAGCGGAAGGTCTACGTGCGACTTTACTTCACAGGCCAGTCGAGTCATTACAGCGACGACTTCGACAGGCACTCGTTCGGCGTAGAAGGGCGTGTCGCCAAAGTTCTCTAACATCAACCCAGAGACGCCCCCTTTCTCCAACGTTTTTGCGTCCGCGACTACCCTCGCGACGATTTCACTGATCGACAGTTTCGACATGGGTGCACCCGGAAGGGCAGGGGAGTGCAGCATCCCGATAATTGGACAAGCGGTGAATTTTCGATTTGGTAGCAAGGAGTTCATGGCAGGCCGGCAAGGAAAACGATGGTTCAATCGAGTCTGTTATAATCTGTTGGGAGCGATGCTGCTTGCTGACAAGCTGTCTTCATCGTTTACGTTTATTAACAACGTCTACTTTGATTATCACGGTCAACTTGGCGGTTGAGAAGTAGAGGCGGTCGAATAGTGAAACCAATAACCTTAACAGATATCGACGACGTTCGACTCGCGCCGTTCCGCGACTTGAACAGGCGGACAGGAGCCGCTTCGACGGATCGCTTCGTCGTCGAAGGAAGGCACTTAGTCAAACGCCTGCTGAATAGTGATTTCACAGTCGAATCAATCGTTTGTTCCGGGCGGATGGCCGCCGAATTCACTGCCCTTGCTCTTGAACAAAGCGTACCACTTCTAATAGCCGCAGACGACTTGATCCATACCTTGGTCGGTTTTGAGTTCCATCGTGGCGTACTGGCGTGCGGGTTACGCCCGCAGCCAGCGTCGATGCCAATCACCACAGGGACAATCATCATCTGTCCTAACGTCCGCGATGCCGAGAACCTCGGCAGCATCATGAGGACTAGCCGAGCTCTGGGAGTAAGCGGGCTAGTCGTTGGCAGCGGCGCGGCCGATCCCTATTCGCGGCGAGCCGTTAGAGTGTCAATGGGAACCGCATTCGACTTACCCATCTCTATCGTGGACGAGTTTCTGCCAACCGTCGTTGAATTGAAACGAATCGGTTTCAAGGTTTTTGCAACGATGCTGTCCGAACAGTCGGTCGCGCTGCAAGACATCAACGACGTCCCACACAATCTGGCAATCGTACTCGGCAGCGAAGCCGACGGCCTCGACGAAACCTGGTCCGAAATGGCCGATGTTCAAGTTGTGGTTCCGATGTCAGCCGGGGTCGACTCGTTAAACGTAGGAGTGGCCGCTGGCATCGTGATTCATCGCCTCATGGAACTCAGCGGAAAACGATAGTGCGCAATCTCGCAGGCTTTGAGCCCGTCTGGTTTCAGCCTCTGTCGCCAATGCACACAAGCAAAAGTGTAAACGTCCCCTGTTGAGCGAACGAGATTGTATTTTTGGCACAACGCCTCGAAAAGGGGGAATCGGCGAGCATTTGACTCGATTGGTGGCAAGGCCACGTACTGGCCCAGAACTGGCGAAGCTGTTTTTTGCGCAAAGGGACGAGAAGTTTCACAGGAATAGCCAGTAGATGGGCAGCTCAGATTGATTCCAAAATGCCGCTAACCTGCGTCGGCGTTTCACTCCGACGCAGGTTGTAACAACGCGACCTCAACGATTACGATGTAGTGGGATTCGCCAGAATTCCTTTGTTGAGAGGACTTGTGGCGAAGTCCAAAACGGTGAAGTTAT
>JBLHLE010001049.1:0-3378 GCA_047620805.1 Pirellulaceae bacterium | reverse complement strand
GCTTGGATGCTGCGACGTCGTGGACCACAATAAATTTCGAGTCCCGGCAGCGAGCCAGGATTTGAGCCGCATCCTCACCGAACAGAGCTTTCGCCAACTCGTCGCCCCGTTCTCGCAAAGTGGCAAGGTCCGGAGTGCTGCGCCTATTACGGCCACGTCCCTCCGAGAATCTTGCCAGTTGTGTATCGGAGATTGTCACTCGCTGAATGGACGCGACCGCGCTCCCGGAAGGCAGCAAGGCTGTGGCGGCAAGTTGCGATCCTTCCAGGCGAACTTGGAGAATCATCGGTTCTTTCCGACTCGCTGGCGGCTCAATCGCCACTACGGATCGCTGCGTCGTCAGTTTGACATTGGGCTGGCTTTCGAAGAATTCCTGCAGGTTCTCGAAGCGATTGGCATTGGTTTCAAACCACGCGACCGTCGCGCTGGCGGGCAGGTTTTTCAATCCCTCGATCATGGCCCTGGCTATCGATTCAGTACTCGACAGCATACTGCCACCGAAGGTTACAATTCCTAGTCGCTGGAATCCATGGCGATTCGCGTGATCGGCGGTCTCACGAGCCGCTTGCTCCACCCGCTGCTCGACCGAGCTAGAGGCATCCAATTTGCCCAGCGAGACCATCAGTAACCACTCGGCGTCCACATCCGCTTCTTGCAAGCTGACAAGCGACTGGCCCCCGACCCGTTCCGATGACGCGCGGCCACCAACCGCTCGATCTAAAACAGCCCCGGCGCCGCCGATCGGAATATCATCGATTGTAGCGATGGCGATCGCATCCAACTTGCTCGCCACCAAAACGCTGTCGTGGATAAGCTCGATTTTTAGTTGGTGAGCACTCTTCTCGCGGGCAACGAACAAGAGTCCCTTCGAGACCAGTGATGCCAGTGTGACTGGGTCGCGCGATCGAAAGAGTTCCTTGTTTTCATCAATCGTGAGACCGTTCCACCGCAACGACGCTTCATCATCCTGCATTACTGTGCCAACTGAATCGCGCATCAGCTGAGCCAGATCTTCCATGCGGAGTGGTTGTCCAAGCTCTTCGCAAATGGGATCGCTATCGATGGCCTCGGCGTTGCGGGTGAAATACTCATAGCTCTCCCACGTCTTATCCTGAAGCTGACTTGGTGTTGGTTTACCCTCAAACAGATCCGCGACCAGAGCTGCGGCGCCTCCAAATCCGCCTAAGACGTAGAGCGGCTGGTTAGCTTGCAGTGTTCGCCAGGCTTCTTCGACGATTCCTGGATATCGCCCGCCGTACCCGCTTCCTTTTTCCTCAATGCGTGGTTCTGCATTACCACCGAGGATGACACGTGCTTGCGTATGCATCGCCATCACGCGACGCATATCTGAAAAGTAAAGCGCGCTGGGATGCGATTCGTTGCCCGTCGGAGCAGGAATGATGGCGTCTCGGGCCATGTCCGGAGACAGAGCAAGGTGATGTAATTCCAGTGGGAGATCGTCTGGCACCGCATCGAGCTGAATGATTGCGGCAAGATAGCTGTGCAGGCGCTGGGCCGATTTCGAGGCCGTTTGATTGTGGGATTGAATCAGGTTGGCCAGTAAAGCGGTGAAACTGTTTCTGCGAAAGTCGCCTCCATAAGCAATTGCGGCACCGGCCGAGATCAAAGTTCGCGCGATGTACACGGTGGCATCGATGACGTGATTGGCTGTGTAACCGTCGGGGCCGTCTGCATCGGGCGTGTCGGACAACGACATGGCAACCTGCATACCTTCCAACGGCGAGGACACTTCCGCCGCGCTTTCGCCTCGATTAAGCAGACGGCGAAAGGCTGTGGTCGGCGTGGCCAGTTGCAGTCGAGGCCGAGCGGCCTTAAGTACCTGACGTTCGATGACCGAAAGTTCGGGGTCAGGGTGCAGCACCAATTGAGCGAATTCGGATCGCAGCGGACCTTGCGCCAGATCCAGCAACTCCGGCGGTCGAGCCGCGATGGTTACATCGTCGGGCAGGTTTGCCGCTTCGATGATCCGCGGGGCTTCGAGGCGGAAGTGCGCGGCGCGCAACCATTCAACGATCGCACGCGACACAATTGGCGCTGGATTATTATCCCACACCAAACAGGGACCGTTTCCTGCATAAGGTGAGCTACGTTGTTCCCCTTTGCTGAGAATTTCGACCGTCAGAGTTGGAACTCCTTGTTGTTTGGCTTGCAATAACTCGCGCTGACACCAGACCCGTGAACTATAGGCATCACCTCGCACCGAGATGACGACACCGCGACCGACCGCGATATCTAGTTGTCCACCGAGTGATTCGCCGGGCCGAAGATCGGTCGCATCGAAGAAGGCGGACCCCGTACCTTCCGTAACGACATAGTCGTGAATCGTCTTCGCAGCGGAGTCTGTCGCCTTGAGATCTGCTTTCGCATGCGACACAAACAAACGGACTGCCTCCGGATGCGGATCGATCAATCGGGAAACTGCGATCACAATTTCGTCGAGCGTTTTTCGCCGCGGGTCCGACTTTGCATAGAGCTCGGTCAGCAACTGTTTGGCTGGAAGCTGGTCTTCGGCCCCGCGCCAGTTGGATGACGTGGGAATCGGCAGAACGTGCCCTGGGCCGAGTTGCTCATGCCACGACTGGAGTTGCTGTAACGCAGTCTCACGATTTAGTAAGAACGTCGTACTTCCCAGCACGGGGATAAGCACGACCAAGTCAGCAGCTTCCAAGTCGACCCGCTCGGCACTCACACCGACCTTGACAGGAATGTTGGCACCGTAGTCCAACGGATCGTCCACTGGCCGCGTTAAGTGTTGATAGAGGTCCGCGCCCAGTCTACACGCCTCCTCGCGATCGCCATCGTGGAAATAGACTGTCTGCAAACTCAATGCTGGCCGTCGCATTTTTGCCTCCCCGCAATGGACTCGAAAAAAATCATCAGAAGTCGTCAGGCACCTCTTTGTTCAGCCACTTCATCATAATGAACGGCGCGAGACTCTGCGACTCCCTGTTAGCGACGCGCCAATCGAGATGCTCACACGAAAATGAAAACCGACCAAGTTCTTCGATTCGCGTGCGGCGGTGTCGCTATCAATAAAGGCCGCGGCGTTTCACCGAAACAACGCGGGAGCACTTACCCCCGCGCTGGACAACACGGCTGGCAGGCGTTCCATTCGCAGATTCCTGACGAGATCAAAACTGCCGACTTGAGTTGAATGAATTCAGCGAAGCGGTTGATAAAACCTACCCAAGTTCAAATATTCGTTTTTCCGCTGCACAAGAAAGAGACCGCAAGTGCCCCCCAACTCGGGTTAATCAAAAAGTTGAAGTTGCGATCTCGAAACGCGCGGAGTTTCGGGAAGACAAGATGAGTGGGTCGATGGAATCGTTGCAGATTATTGCATCACCGCATGCGATC
>JBLHLE010001048.1:0-3385 GCA_047620805.1 Pirellulaceae bacterium | reverse complement strand
GATTGGCTTGGCAACGGGCACACAATCCGGCTATCGGCGGCGGATTCTCGCCCGATCCGTCGTACTTGCTCGCCACCGCCGAATTCTTCAAGTGCCTATTTCGTACCAATTTCGTAACACATCAGGACGTCCTGGTCCCGCAGCAGCAATTTGCCATGAGAAACGACTGGGTGTGCCCAGCCCTTGTCGATTACCGAAGCCGGAGTGAACTGTCCCTTGACGCGATACTCATTCTCATTTGCCTCAATCAACGAAACAACTCCGTCCTCGTAGCGGAAATAGAGATGTCCATCAGCATAAGCGATCGCCGCCGAACCACGCCCCGGTCCACGACCTGGCCGCCAACGGTCACGACCGCTCTTCCAATCCAAACAGAGTGGAAAGCCGTTGTTGTGGCCGTGCCCCATGTAGATTTCGTCACCGAGCATTACCATACCGCCATGGTGATTCTGAGTTTCGTTTGCACGCATGTAATAGACCTCTTCAGCCATCACCTGCGTTCCCTGTCGAGCGAGCCGAAGAAGTGCCGAGCCACCGTCGCCATAACCCGATGAACAAAACACGAAGTCACCGCTAATCAGCGGCGTGGGAACATTCGCCGTGTTATTCGCGACTCGATTGTAAGACCATAGAAGTTGACCGTTGCTTGCGGAAACACCGATCACACCTTTCCCGACAAGTTGCACATACTGCTTCACTCCCGTGGCGTTACTGACGACGATCGACGAATATCCCGCGCCGTCTTTCCCCGCGCTGCCGAGCTGCGAGACCGCCGTCGCCCAGATCGACTCGCCAGTTTTGGCGTTCAATGCCACCATCATCGATTGTCCACCACCTGGCGTACAGATGAGTTTTCCGTCGTCGACTAAGGGGGATTCGCTGTATCCCCAACCCGACATCATCTTCCCGCCAAAGTCGCGTTGGAAGGTTTTCCGCCATTTGAGCTGCCCCGACTCAGCATCCACACAGACGAGATCCCCACCGAATCCAATTGCATAGACAAGCCCATTCGCGTACGTCGGTGTTCCGTTCGGCGCTTGACCGCCACCGACGGGACATGACCATAGTTCTTTGCCGTCTTCAAAATTTAAGGCGATGAGCTCGGTGCCACTCGAGCGTTTCCCAATCGTAAAGATCTTGCCCGCGGCTACTACGACACTGGAATATCCCCGCCCCAATCCTTTGATTTGCCAGCCCAATTCCGGCCCGCTTTCCGGCCAAGACTTCAACAGATTCTTCTCGGCACTAGCGCCATCGCGATTGGGGCCACGCCATTGCGGCCAATCCGACGTCGTGCCGACGGGTATCGTGTCATCCTTTTTGGTGGCCACCGAGGTTTCGGTTTTAGGAGCCAAAAGCAGCTCAGATTTTCGCCGAGCGACTTTTTGATCACTGGAACTTAGCTTTTCCAGCGGAACATCAACCGTCTTTCCGTCTCGCATCCGCAGGGTGACAGTGGCACCGCTGAGCTTTACAAACTCGGCATTGATCTCGTGTTTCCCGGAAGCATCTTTCCAAATGCGCGGTCGTTCTGCCGCTTGAGCCACCAGCGTCAATCCGATTACAAATGCAAGGCCCAGCATTCCCCCGGCCCAAATCATCCAATTTCTGCGCAAACCTCTAATCATCCTTCGGTCCTTCTAATTGAGCCTGTCGGTTGCCTCGTTCAGAGAATGAACGCCGCGTCGTAACGTTTAGCAAACAAAACGGGAAGACTCCTTGCGTACAATTGCCACAAGAACACTACGCCGAGTTGAATCGTTCAAATAACCCTTGTAATTTCAACAGTTTGGGCGGCTCGAGTCAATTCGTTTTTGCCCAAGCTCAATACATCGCTTAGGATCTCTCGCGTTCGGGCAAGCCGTCAAAATGGCGGAAAGAAATGACTTTTCCACACGGGCACTCTATTAAATGTAAATTAAGTAGGGTAATTGCCCGTGAATACTGAGAACCCTTTGCTCTGGAAGCCCCCAGCCAGCTTGAGAAATTGAGCCGTTGATGAAGCTGCCCCAAATCAGACTCAAAAGCATGTTGGTTGCCACGGCGTTGTTATGGCAGCTCCGCATTCATGTTTTGGTTTGACACTCGAGTCCGTGAATTTTCGCTGTCCAGCATCGATTGGAATTGATGCCCGTTGGCTGACAATAGTCTATCCCGACGAACTTCTTCGCCGGCAATGGTTCTGTTGCTCACAGTCCGGGCGCCGCCCGAGATTTCAAGACGATGATCGGACCGCTCCAGATATCACGAAGGCTAATTGCCGCGTTTAGATCGGGGACAAATGGATAGGAAATCTGTTCGAGATTCGAAAAATCCAGATCCCCCTTTACCCTCCACTCGCGCTCTAGTTCCCAGTTTACGCCTTTCGATGTCTCACTTGCTTGAAATCGCCACCGCTGCATTGCAGCGAGAATGTCCCAAGTCCCGTCGTCTCCATAGACAACTCTCCTCGCTTGACTATTCAATATTGCGGCAGGAAACGCGATCCCGCAGGGTTCATAATCCCAGCGGCCCAAATGCCGACGGTAAACACGCCGATCGCGAAACTCCGACAATAGCGTAGACGTGAGACATACGACCCTTTCACCGCCTCGAATGGTCTTTCCAGACGCGACGATTCTCCGTTGTTTTACAATCCTCCTCAAAGTCACTATTGGTGGCGGAAAAGGGGGTTCGTCGGGACAGTCCCGGCTCAACAATTCGTTAATGAATTCCTCTTCCGTCTGATCTGGCCAGGGGCCGACAGAACCGCGCGTCCAGTGGGACAGCAGAGGTTGCAAGTCGTCCAGGTCTTCAAGAAACAGTAACTCGCCACCACTGCGTGGCGAATTGCGATTAGTCCTTTCGTGGGACGGCAGTTCTATGCTGTACCAACGTCGGCGGCGGGAGTCATTGTCTTGCTCCCCGAATTTTCCTTGTTGAAACAGCCCTTCCGATTGAATGAAGACAACTTCTTTGTCCCGCCCCACCGCTTCCAGCGTCCGTTGAGTATTGCCCCCTTCCTTCACGTTTAGCACGAGCAGTTTGGTCGCCAATTGACTGATGATACTGTCGCGTAACATCGGTGACCCGGATTCATCGACGAAGGGCGACACCGCGATTTCCGCCCCAGGTGAATTCGATAGGACGTTTTCCAACCACCGTTTCCACTGCTGCGGACGACTCTTCGGCAGCCAAACACTTACGAACCTACGCCCCTGACGGCGCGCGATCTGGGGTAAGTAAGGATGGCACGTCATGCCTTCGGCCAAGATGACGATACCGCTCGGTTTCGTTTCCGTGGCGACCAGGCCTGCGAGCGTACGAAGCCAAATTCGATTTCTCTGCCTGCAACGTCCGAGTCTTGACGAAAGTACCGCGGTGCAATTTCGCCATTCACCGCGCC
>JBLHLE010001047.1:0-3388 GCA_047620805.1 Pirellulaceae bacterium | reverse complement strand
AACCTTGACGCCTATAGGAGCGTCGAACTGACCATTATGATGGTGTCATGGCACGAGTCCAGTGCCGGAACGGCGCTTTCGCAAGATACTGATCGCGACTCTCAATAAACTGCGGATTTGGGTAGCTGCGGATTTGGGTCATTCAAGGTATCCATGGACTGAAGGCCCGCGTTGCTGAAGATCCCGCGCGACTCGAAAACTAGACGTGTTGGATCTTGAGTCCTTTCAAACTTCAGAATCCCCACTCGCCGCTAACACGGCGAACTCCCCACCTCAGTTCGTTATGGACAGCCGGTAAATGGTCAGCCGAAAACGAACTGAGTCTGCGCGTCCCGCAGATAGGCGTGGAGGTAACAGAAAAAAAACAAGCCCACTCGACTGCGGTCGAGCGGGCTTGTTTGATTTGGTCGTCGATAGAACTATGCGAACAGTTTCGTGCAGGCCTCGGCCTTCACCAACTCGCGCGGTTGGTTCAGGTGGTTGTACACAAGCGTGTCCGGAGCGATTCCAAAGGCGTGATAAATCGTCGCCAACAGTTCGCCTGGATGCACTGGATCTTCGAGCGGAGAAGAAGCGGTCTTATCGCTCTTACCGTGAACGTAGCCGCGTTTGATTCCAGCGCCGGCAACCATCGCCGTGTAACAGTAAGGCCAATGGTCGCGGCCGTCATCGCTATTTCCGTTGCCCGAGGTACTGACGCCGCGTTGCGGACTTCGTCCAAATTCGCCAACAGCGACTACGAGTGTTTCGTCGAGTAAACCGCGTTGATCCAGATCGGCAATCAATCCTGCTAAGCCTGCGTCGAGCATCGGTCCCGACTGGGTTTTCATTCGCTTGGTCAAACCAGTATGGTGATCCCATGAATGATTATCCGAGTTGGCGACTTTCGGCCAGATAACTTCCACAACTCGTGTGCCAGCTTCGACCAAACGACGAGCCAGCAAGCAGCTTTGTCCAAACGTTGTACGACCGTACATGTCTCGGATAGCATCGGGCTCGCGTTCTAGTGCAAATGCTTCGCGAGCGCGACCGGAAACAACCAAGTCCAAAGCTTGTTCGTAATATGAATCGAGTTTGTAATCCTTAACGGCCTTATCGATGTTGGGCATGCCTTTGTTAATGACATCGCGCAAACTAGCTCGACGACGTAAACGAGAAGCGAAAACATCGGGTCGCAACTTCAAGTCGTCGACCTTAACGTTACCCATCTTCTCCATGTTCATATCATCGCCAGAGGGATAGAGCGTATAAGGGTCGTACGCTTTCCCTAGGAAGCCAGCGGTACCGCCCTTGCCGACGACATTACTTTCTTGAAGCGGTCGAGGCATCATGACGAACGGCAACATCGGTTCGCTCGTCGGTCGCAAGCGAATGATCTGCGATCCGAAGTTCGGGAAGTCCTTGGGACTGGGCGGTTCGAGCTGCCCGGAAGGACTCACTTTGTCCGTCGTGTAACCCGTCATCATTTGATAAATAGCAGCGGTATGATTGAACAGCCCGTACGGCGTATACGCCATGGACCGAATCATGGTGACCTTGTCGTTCACCTCTGCCAGCAGGGGCAGGTTTTCGGTGAATTGGACGCCGGGTACCTTCGTGGAAATATTCTTGAAAACACTTTTAACATTGTCTGGAACATTCTCTTTAGGGTCCCACAGATCGATGTGACTTGGGCCGCCTTGTAGGTAACAGAGAATGACACTCTTAGCCTTTCCCCAACCAGGTCCACCAACTTGTGTCGCTCCTTGCTCTTCGGCTTCCGCTTGCATGCGAAACATCGAACCGAGCGAGAGTCCTAATACTCCGGACCCACCAACTCGTAACAGATCGCGACGAGAAACACCTTGTCCGCGATCGCAATCGTCTTTGCCACGTTGTCCAGGAATGACGAGCATGAAAGGTCTCCAAAATGTCGAATGACTGGGGCGTTAATTAGCACATTAGCCCAACAGAATGATGGACTTATAACATATTTCTTTAGTTATCTGTATCTGAACTTATCGGTCTCTGAACTCGCCTGTCTGTATCTTCTTAACAGGTCATCTTCTTAACAGGTCATCTTCTTAACAGGTCATCTTCTTAACAGGTCATCTTCTTAACAGGTCATCTTCTTTTCGAGACCCGCTTCCGTCCCCGAGCAATTAGTGATTGAACAGGAATGCGGCGTTATTGATCAATGCCCATGTCAGGTCTTGGGCGCCGATTAGACGAACATTTCCAAGCTGTTTCTTACTGGTCTCGACGTCGCCACGTAGCTGAACCAGCTTAACATCGGCCGGAATTGGCAAGCTGGCAATCGTGACAGCATCGCGAAGTTTTTTCAATTTTGGGTCGATTGGTAGCGGTTTTTTCGCCTCGACAAGAGCTGCCTGGAGCGTCTTGGCTTCCACATCCGCACCGCGATAGAAGTTCAACAAATCGGTCTTTTGTTTGTCGTTTCTTTGGTCGCTAGCAACAGCCAGAATATCGGTAATATTCTTGGGCAGGCCGTCCAATCGAAGCGGTCGCGGCGACGATGTTACCGAAACTCGGAAACGGCCGATTGCATGTTTGCCGTCGGAGAACTCCTGGTCGAACCACATTGTAAAGATACCAGCGGCGGTATCGGCTTTCGTTTCAAATATGGCTACGTTGTTCTTTCCGAAAGCTGGCGAGGTCGCCCAACCGTTGCCCGTGTCGGTTTTATTGCCATCAATTGCAGTTTTGATGTCGTAGCTTTGCTGACTAAAAATCGCTTGGGCGTTTTGCAACGCAACTGGTTCACGTTTATCGGGTTCAGCAGCAGTCGCCCGCTCGACTCGAAATTCGGTGAGCACGAAGTTTCCGTTCTGTGCGCGTCCAGGTCCTTTTGCGGGAAGGCGGTCGTCCGCCATCGCCTCGATTTGAATGCCGGTGATGATTCCGAGTTCCACGGGAGCGACGAACTTGTACGATCCTTTGCCCTCGGGCCCAGTAACTAAGTAGGAACCGTCGTCCTGCTTTTCAAACTTCGCATTGTTCGTTGCCGAAACTTCCGTCGGCAAGAGTGTAGTCCAGCCGCCGGATCCGAGCGTTTTCTCCCAAGCAGCCTGTCTCGCTGGAAGCTGCTTCTCACTCTCCGCAACGGCTGCTTCTGTTTTGGCGATCCGAACATTTTGTTCTTCAAGCGCTTTAGCCATTTGAGGGGCGAGCTCTTTTTCGTATGCAGTTACGTTGCCGCTGGCTGTGTCGATGGCCGACTGCCGCGCTTGTTCCAGCTTCGTTCTACGGACTGCGGTATCGTCTTCATACGCTTTTAGTTCACCAGCGAGTTCTGCGTGATATTGCGGCAACCCCTGTAACAATGCGATTCCCGCTGCCACCTCTGCATCGGTAGCGGGTCGATTAATGACCCGCAGGAAGATTTCGT
>JBLHLE010001046.1:0-3389 GCA_047620805.1 Pirellulaceae bacterium | reverse complement strand
AATGCTTGGCCGCCGTCTATGGTGTTCCCTACGCCAAGCTCGACCCATCTCTGCAAGATGTCGCCGTTCTCGATCACCTCGACCGCGAATACATTGAACGCAATCTCGTTTTTCCGCTGTTTTGCGTTCGCGGTATGTTAACGGTGGCGGTTGCCGAGCCAACCAACTTGTTCCTGATCGACGAATTGAAGTCATTGACGGGCAAAGAAGTCCAGATTGTCGCCACGACCGCCAAAGATGTTCGGCGGATGCTTACAACGTTGCCCGACTCCAAAACGTTTGTGATCGACGACATCATCGAGGACTCAGACCAAGCCGAAGTGACTCTTATCGAGTCGGCCATTGAGGACATCGGTGAGGTCGAGGAGATTGCGGGACAGTCGCCCGTCATTCGCTTGGTCAACTACATAATCTACAACGCCGTCCGAGACGGTGCCAGTGATATTCATATCGAAGCTGGCGAACGCACGTTGCGCGTCCGCAATCGAATCGACGGCCGACTTTACAAATCGCTCGAAGTTCCACTGAAGCTGTTGGGAGCGGTCACTAGTCGGATTAAGATCATGGCCGGCATGGATATTAGTGAACGTAGGCTACCGCAAGACGGGCGTGTTCACGTCATGCTGGACCGCCGGAAGATCGACCTCCGCGTTAGTACCTTCCCGTCCAGTCGCGGCGAAAAAACCGTTATTCGTGTTCTCGACACCAGTGCCGTCTCGTTGAATCTCCGCGACCTCGGTTTCGCCGAAGATATTCTCACGCAGTTCCAAGCAAATGTTCGCGCGCCTAACGGAATCATCCTGGTGACCGGACCGACTGGTAGCGGAAAATCAACCACGCTGTACGCGGCGTTGAACGAAGTCGCTTCGGAAGAAAACAACATCTGTACTGTGGAAGACCCGATCGAATACAACATGCCGATGATCAATCAGTTCCAAGTGCAGGAACGAGTCGGTTTGGATTTTCCGCGAGCTCTCCGAACTCTACTTCGACAAGACCCAGATATCATCATGTTGGGTGAAATTCGCGATGAAGAGACAGCCCGAACTGCTATCCAAGCCGCTCTAACAGGTCACTTGGTTCTATCAACATTGCACACCAACGACGCCCCCTCCGCAATCACGCGACTGAGCAACATGGGCGTGGAAAGTTACTTGATCAGTGCCGCCTTAAATATGGTGCTCTCACAACGCTTAGTGCGACGAGTGTGCGGGAAATGCAAAGTGGAATTCGAGCCCGCCAGAACTCTGCGGAAAGCGCTGGAACGCATGGGCTTGGAAGTGAGTGTGCTCTATCGAGGTGAAGGTTGCCGCAAGTGCCGAAATACCGGTTACTCCGGACGCGTCGGTATTCACGAGATAATGGTCGTTAACGACGAGTTGCGAGACGCCATCGTATCGGAGCCGAACATTAGCGCACTGAAGAAGATCGCGTTGGACGCCGGGATGATCACCCTGCAGACCGACGGCTTCCGCAAAGTCAAGGAGGGAATGACGACACTGGAAGAGGTGTTGCCGATTACCGGCGAAATTGGTTTGGCTGTCAAAATGTAAAGTGCGAGACCCGCTCGTGAAATGAGGATCTGAAATGACTTCTTATACGTATGTTGCTAACGACACGCTGGGAACGAAGCACGAGGGCGAAGTTTCCGCCGACAGTCAAGAAGAAGCCGTCCAAACATTAAAGCGAGATGGTTTTCAGATCGTCAAGATCGAGGAGAGAAAAAAATCCGGTGGTCTCATACCGAGAGGGATTTCCAAGAAAGAAATCATCTACATCACCGCCCAATTGTCGATCATGGTAGACACTGGTATCTCGCTCGCCGCAGCAATGGATGGAATTCACGCACAATGCGACAATCCGACTCTGAAACGCGTTCTGGGGGAAATTAAGGGGCGGGTCGAAGGTGGTGAAGATTTTTCTCGCGCACTCGGGTTTTACCCAAAGTACTTCGATAAATCCTTCATTGCGCTTATCAAGGCCAGTGAACAGACGGGCCAATTAGCCGAAATGTTGGATACAATTTCGGGCTATATGCGAGCCGAAATGGAAACGAAGGCCAAAGTCGTCGGGGCTCTCGCCTATCCCGGAATCATGGCCACAATTGCCTTTGGCATCACCATCTTTCTACTAACGTACATCATGCCCAAATTCATTCCCGTCTTCAGGAGCAAAGGGATTGACTTGCCGTGGACGACGGATGTGCTCATCTTTCTTTCCGGATCACTTCTCAACTACTGGTATTTGTGGATCTTGGGTGTCGCGATTTTCGTAACCTCAACATACTTCTGGGTTCGTAGCGCAACGGGCCGTCGAGTTAAAGATTACGTGTTCATTCACATTCCAATTATTGGACCCGTCGTTCGCAAGGTGATCATCAGTCGCTGTCTAAGAACCCTCGGCGCAATGGTCCAAAGCGGAGTTTCGATGCTCGATGCAATTCAACTTACCGCTGAAGTATCGGGGAACCACTATTACGAAATTGTCTGGTTGGAAGTGATCGGCAGTATCTCTCAAGGAAATCGGATCTGCGATACCCTCTTCGCGAGTCCCTTATTCCCCAAGACCGTCGTGCAGATGATTTCATCTGGCGAGGAAGCGGGTAAACTCGACTACGTACTAAATAAGGTTAGCGGTTTCTACGACAAAGAAGTCGAAGCATCATTGAAAACCGTTACCAGTATGATCGAACCGCTGGTCATCTTGGTCATGGGTGGGGTTGTGGGAACAATTGGATTCTCTATCATGCTTCCTATATTCAAGCTCAGCACTCACCGCTAAATCGTTTCCGCGATTTAATTCAAGCGAGCCTCGACTAGCACTGGTAAGTGGTGTGAGCTGCGCACACGTTGGTTGGCTGTGTCGTATCGAGACGCGAAACGGCGAAAGGGTTTTCAGCCGACGAGGGTTTTATTGAAAACCGCACTCGGATGAAGGATGATCCTCCCATGACCGCTCCCAAGCTGAAAGTTCTGTTTCTCTGCACTGGAAATTCCTGCCGGAGTCAAATGGCCGAAGGCTGGGCACACCATTTAAAAAGCGACTGCCTCGAACCGTATTCCGCAGGGATCGAGAAGCACGGTTTGAACCCCACTGCCGTTAAAGTCATGCAGGAGGCAGGCGTCGATATCACCTCGCAAAAATCCAACACGGTCGACGAGTTGGGCCCGGTGGAATTTGATGTCGTCGTTACGGTTTGTGGCCATGCCGACGAGAACTGTCCCGCATTTCACGGCGCACCTCGCGTGGTCCACGTTGGGTTCGATGATCCACCACGTCTGGCAAAAGCTGCGGCGACCGAAGAAGAGGCTTTGGGGCACTATCGACGCGTCTGCGACGAAATTCACAAATTCGTTGAAACGCTGCCAGCTGCGATCGCGCAGTAACAG
>JBLHLE010001045.1:0-3392 GCA_047620805.1 Pirellulaceae bacterium | reverse complement strand
ATAGTGCGGTTGTCTGGTCAGCACTGGTGGTGCGACAATGGGAGACGAATGAAATGGTCATTAGTTATTTGGAATTAGTTCTTTGTCATTGCGACGAAGATTTGACGATAGCTAGGGATTCACGTGAAGCAGTTTTTTATTCAACGATGGTTCCTCATCGCGCTCACTGTCGTGCTAGCAGTCGGGATCGTCTTTGCTCCACGAATCCAGTACATCAGCAACATGAAGACGCTGCGATACGGCATTGTCTCCGCGGTGCTTTTCCTGATGGCTTTTCCACTGGAGGCGTCGGCGATCGCTCGCACGATCAGCCGCCCGGGCGCCGCGCTACTAGCTTGCGTGATTAACTTCGGATTCATACCACCTTTCGCTTTCCTGTTATCGAAGATCTTGCAGGTCGATATGGGAGCGGGGTTGTTGGTGGCGGCCACGACTCCCTGCACGCTGGCCTCGGCGGCAGTCTGGACCCGTCGAGCTGGCGGGAACGACTCGATTGCTCTACTCGTCACCTTAATCACTAATGGCCTCTGTTTTTTGATCACACCGACTTGGCTGTATGTCTTCGGACAAGTCAGCCAGAGACTAGAAAATGTTGATACCGATGTGATTTCTCCAGCGGAAATGATTGCAAAATTGGGTTTACTGGTCGTCCTTCCGATGGCGCTGGCCCAACTGCTCCGCAGCTACGGACCACTTGGGAAATGGGCAACGAAGAACAAGCTGCCAATGAGCGTGGCGGCCCAGTGCGGTATTCTTTCCATGGTATTCATGGGGGCAATTCGGACCGGACTGAACATCTACGACGGCGAGTCGCCAATATGGTCGGACTGGGTAATGATGGTAACAGCAGTAATGGTGGTACACCTTGCCGCTTTGTGGATCGGATTCTCAATTGCCAAGGCGGTCGGATTTGTCCGCGCTGACTGTATTGCGGTTGGCATTTCTGGCAGTCAAAAGACGCTAATGGTTGGCTTGCAAGTTGCGTTGGAGTCGGGACTTTCGGCGTTGCCTATCGTTTGTTACCACGTCGGCCAATTGGTCCTCGATACGTTGATTGTCGATCGTTGGAGGCGACAGGATGAAAAAGCGGGCAAATCGTTGCCAAAAGCTGGCGAGTAAGGCCAAGGCACAGCGTCGAAATCCGTTAGCCCGGATTATTCATGAAGATCGTAGCGAGAGTGCGAAAGTGTTGTTGTGGCAAGGAGGGCAAGCGATTCATCTGCATGCGTGTTGTTTTATACGTAGAGGATGAATCGTGCCGTCCGACGCTGTCCACAGCGGCAATTACGTGCTCGCAGTAGATCGCTCATGAATAATCCGGGTTAGACTGGATTATTCGTAACCCGACGCGTAAGCGAGGAAATCCGGCGAGTTTCCTCGCTTACGCATCGGGTTACTATTGCGCCGTGTTTTGGGAAAGTTGGCGACAAACTCATGTCCACAAACGACTTGCAATGAGCTAAGTTCTACTCATGAATAATCCGGGTTAGACTGGTGGTGCGAAACTATTTGTCCCATGGTAAGCCCGCCTGCTTTCCCAATTCTCCTGGGCCTCAACTTCTACCATCGGACCCGCTAAGAACCACCAATCTGGTCGAATTTCAACTTCCTGGCCAATGATGTTGGCTCTTGAAGGGTCGCTGAACCGATGGTATGATTGCTAGTTTCCAGATGCACCGAACCCCTCTGTAAGGGGTTCTCTGATAAGGTTTTGCGGCAATGAAGAGCGGTATTCATCCCGATTACGTTGATACGACAGTTACCTGTGGTTGCGGTAGTACGTTCCAGACCCGCAGCGTTCGCCCCGAATTGAAGGTGGATATTTGCCAGTCATGCCACCCTTTCTACACCGGGAAGCTGAAGTACATTGACACTGCCGGTCGAATTGAGAAATTCCAGACGAAATTCGCTGCCGGTTCCTACGGCAGCTTGCAAAAGCCGAAGAAGAAAAAGTAGCTACCCGGTTCGACGTTCACTATTTCCAGTGGACTAGCTATCATTCCTTATCTCGATAGCAGTCACGTTTTCGCGTCGACCGGACGCTGTTAGCTACTACTCTCCAACTCCCGGCTGTCTACCATGCGCAAGATGCTCGAAGAAAAGCTGTCTCGTTTCGAGGTCCTCGAAAAACAGCTTCTCGACCCCGAAGTCTTGGGCGATTCCAAGAAAATGCAGGCCGTGGCTAGAGAACATGGTTCTTTGGCCAAACTCGCCTACAAGATTCGCACATTTCACGGTATTAATTCCGAATTGTCTGAATTAAAGTTGATGGCTGCTAGCAACGACCCAGAAGAGCGCGAAATGGCCGAAATGGAATCGGCCGACCTGAAGGAGAAGCGGGAAGTCCTTTGGAATGATCTTCTGGAGCTGACCATTGGTGGCGAAGACGCTAATCGCTCTCGCTGCATTATGGAGATTCGCGCGGGAACAGGGGGCGACGAAGCAGCTTTGTTTGCTCGCGATCTTTACGAAATGTACAAGCACCATTGCGAAGCGCGGCGTTGGAAGATGTCCATCATGAACGCCAGCGCCACGGAACTGGGCGGTTTCAAGGAAATCACCGTCGGACTGGAAGGCGAAGGCGTTTATCGCGAACTGGCGTATGAAAGCGGTGGCCATCGCGTTCAACGTGTCCCCGACACGGAAGCCAAAGGTCGAATTCACACGTCCGCTGCCACGGTCGCCGTTCTCCCCGAGCCTGAAGACGTCGAAATCGACCTCACACCTGATTCCTACGAAGTGCAACGCTACGCAGCAAGCTCTGGCCCCGGCGGCCAGCACGTCAATAAGACCGCCTCCGCCGTACGGATATTCCACCACGAGAGCGGCGAAATTGTCCAGTGTTCCGACGAACGAAGCCAGCACAAAAACCTGGCCATCGCCCTACGACTTCTGAAGTCCCGTCTGTACGAACGAAAACGGGAAGAAGAAGCTCAAAAACGCTCGGATCACCGTAAAACGCTCGTCGGCTCAGGCGACCGTAGCCAGCGAATTCGGACCTACAATTTCCCCGAAAACCGAGTCACTGACCACCGCGTCAACTTGACTCTCTACAAGCTAGACCAGATCATAGCAGGCAACCTTCAACCCGTTACGGACGCGCTGATCGAATACGATCGCAATCAGCTCCGCAGCGACATGGATGAACTCGATTGATTTCTCAAGTGTGCCGCACAACGAGTGCGTTATCACCATTACCTAGCAAGCACCCAAATGCCTAGCAACTCCCCCATTTCCTAGCACGCTGATTCTCCCCCGCAGCGAAAATCTAGGGCCATACAATAACCTGGGAAAACTCTGGGCGAACGGACCGCCATGACCGCCGAGCCAGCAACGAACGCCGAATCAAACGAAGCACCCAATCCCGATCTATGGACAATTGGTCGACTGCT
>JBLHLE010001044.1:0-3408 GCA_047620805.1 Pirellulaceae bacterium | reverse complement strand
GCGACGGAACTCCGACGGTGTTGAGTTGAACTGGGAGTTGAACTGGGAGCGGACGTTTCATAGCGGAGCGGGCCGAGTTGGGAGACCTATTGCTGTTCTCTTGTGCCGTTTGCGGTCTCTGTTGTTTTGCGGTCTCTGTTGTTATTGCGGTCTCTGTTGTTTGTTTCTTCTTAGCAATTCTGTTTTTTGTTCGCAGTTCTATTTTCTCCCACAAGCAACCCATTCCTCGAATTGATGGAGTAAGGAGACGTTCAATCCTAATCTCGGCAGCGGTCCAAAACAATGCGCTGCATTTGCTGCGTCTCCGAAATTAGTATTGACCGACTTGTAAACTGTTTCACAAGTTTACCGGATGGTATCGGCGACCGCTTGCCGTGCGCGGTTTAGGAACTGGGACGAGTACCTTTGAAACATTGCTGGACACAGCGGGACGTTGAGCGGGGTTTAGGAGTGTTGCACGCAGGAACCGTTTTCCCGCCTAACCCAATGAAGTGGTGTTCCTAATTCGATCCCACTTCTTTTGGAACGTCGACTTGTCAAACAATTCGGGGTTGACTACCCCGTATGGCCGCTGACCGAGCGAGAGGTCGAGCAAACTGCGACAGGCCGTTCGCCCGATATCACGGAAGAGTTCGTCGGTCCAGGCAATGGAGTGCGGCGCGAGAATGACATTGTCGAGTTCAGCAAGTCGATAGGGCACCGCGACCGGCTCGTGCTCAAAGCAGTCGAGTGCCGCACCGGCGATTCGTCGGTTCGCGAGCGCGCCATAGAGCGCGTCTTCGTCCACGACTCCGCCGCGCGCCAAGTTCAACAGGTACGCCTTCGGTTTCATCAGTCCCAATTGGTCTGCGCCAATCAGTCCTCTTGTGTGCTCGTTTAGCGGACAATGCAGTGAAACGAAGTCCGCCGTCGAAAGGAGTTCTTCCAACTCCACCCTCCGCACACCTGCCTCGACGATGACTTCCTCCGATACAAGGGGATCGAACACTATCGGTTGCCGCATGCCGAAGCCTTGCAAAAGCTGAACGAGTTTGCGGCCGATGCCGCCGAGTCCAATTACGCCAAGGGTGCGGTCGCGAAGCTCGCAACCCATGTATTGGCTGCGGTCATCCCAACGACCGCTGCGAACTAGCCGATCTTTCTGTAGCACGCGATGCGTGAGGGCCAGCATCCAGCCGATTGTCGCTTCCGCAACTGGTCGGTCGACTGCTCCAGGAGTGATTGTGACCAGCACATCGCTGGCCGTGCAAGCCTCGACATCGACAGAGTCATAACCAACTCCGAATCGGCTGATCGCCAGTAAGTTGTCGCAGCCTGCCAGCGAGTTGGCCGTCACTTTCGGAGTCAGGACAAGACTGGCGTGATAGCCTGCCAACTGTTCCGGTTCGATTTCGCCGCGATGTTCGGAAAACTTCGAGAAGTCGATGTGGTCGTGTCCGTCGAATGTGTCGAGCCCAAAGTCCGGGTATCGAGGCGCGCCATCTTCGTCATAAAAGTCCGCGCTCAGTGCTATCCGGAAGGGGGCTATCCGGAAGGGGGCTATCGGGAAGGGGGCTGTACCTAAGGGAGCGATACGTGAGGGAGTGTGCTGAGGTGTTGTCATGAGTCTTTCTTGTGGGGTAAGCCAGCTTGCCATAGCGGAACATGTTTATTTATGCGGCGAAATGAGAAGGATCGCAAGCTGGAAGCGCTGGAAGACTACGCCACTGGGTCGCGAACGAAGCCGGGCGTAATGAGGATCCGTTCGGGTTGGGGACCGGCGTAGACCCAGATCATTTCCATCTGGTCTTCCGACTCATTGGTGAAATAGTGAACGCGTCCCCGTGGAACCATGGCTGTGGCGCAGTTGCTCAGCGAGTACTGCCGACCTTCGACCATACAGTGCGCAGCACCGCGGACAATGCAGATCGATTCGTCGAAATCGTGGAGGTGGTCGGGCAGCCGGCCGCCGGGGGCAAATCGCGCGAAACCGCCGCTCATTTCGATTCCGGGCAGTAAAGACGAGTTGAAGAAATCAATAAACTCGACACCGGGTCCGATACCTAACGAAAGCGTTGCGGACTTGAATCGCGTCACGCGTTCAGCTCCGGGGAGACCGCTAGAGTCCGGCGTCATCTGAGTGCGAGCGAATTCGCGCGTCACCAGTTCGCGTTCCGGGATACTCATCGCAAAGGCGTTGTGCAATCGCGCCGTGTGGTCGCCGGAAATATTTCTAGTTGCATGAGGCAGCCAACGAGGAATCACGATATTATCGAGCGGGCCAAGCCGGTAGACCCTGCCCTCAACGGACACTTCTACTTCGCCCTCAAGCACTGTGATCGATTCACTGCACGGATGCCTGTGGTAATCGAGAGTTGCTTGTGGAGCGAGAACGGCCACGCCGGTTGTCAGATTGCGCGAGGAATTAAAGCCGCCGGCAAGCGGTCGAAATGTCACGCCCGTTTGCAGCTCAATCGACTCGCCGTCTTCCAATGTGGCGATGGCTTCGTCGCGGTCCGGTTGCATGTCTTCCGGCGGTTGCGAGACGGGGATTTGAACTGCTCGGCCATCGGCGGGATCGAGGCTGGGTGCAGGCATGCGATCGCGATCGACGGCCTGGAGCGCCTGGTGAATTGATCTCAGCAACAGCCCGTTGTCTGCGCCGACGCCGAGCATGTGAAATCCCTGCTCGCGCCGCTCGACGAGATTGTCGATGCTGGTTGTCATGACGCCGCAATGTTTGCCCGCTGCTCGTATCGAGTCCTGCAGTTGAAGAATCTGCTCAGCGACCCCCGGTCCCTCCCACTGCCCGCGGTAGCCGGCCGTTGCCGAGAAGTCGGCCGGGCCAAAGAAGAACACGTCCGTGCCGTCGAGCTCGCACATCGCCGGAACATTGGGGATCGCGGCGACGCTTTCGATCAGCGGCACGACCAGCACGTGCTCATTCGCGTCGGACGTATGTTCGGCAAGACATTGGCCCCACGCCGTCGCTCGCTCGCCGCCGATTCCGCGTCGACCTTCCGTCGGGTAGCGACAGTCGCGTATCGCCTCCTCTAGTTCTTCGGCGGTTTCCACCCAGGGAATAATGATACCATCCGCTCCGATGTCGAGTGCCCGCTTTGTGAGCGACGTGCTGCGTTCGGCCAGTCGGACCAGCACTACCGTATCGCTGCGTAAACCGGCACGAATGTGCTCGTTAATCTCCTTCCAGTCGAGGTAGCCGTGCTCAGCATCAATGGCCACCCAATCCATGCCCAGGGCGACCGCCATCTCGGTGATGCTTGCCGATTCCAACGTGACCCAGAGTCCATAGACCGGTTCGTTGTTGGCCAGTTTGTCTCGAAAGCGTTTCAGTGCTTGAGTCTTCATCGACGGTATGTCCTATGACGTTATTGGTTTGGTTTGGTTTGGTTTGGTTGTGTTGTGTTG
>JBLHLE010001043.1:0-3410 GCA_047620805.1 Pirellulaceae bacterium | reverse complement strand
AAAACATTGCTAAATGTAGTTTTCGCTGGCACTGACAAACCAGCTGGAGATCCCGCCAAGATCGCCCGTTCTCTGTACGACCAAATCGGCTTGCGAATGAAGTACGACAAACCCGACGGGGGTGAATGGGGACGAGGTGACGCCGTCTGGGCATGCGATTCCCGTTTCGGAAACTGCACCGATTTTCACAGCCTCTTCATCGCGTTGTGTCGCGAATCTAAGATCCCTTCCTACTTCGAAATCGGCTTCCCAATTTCACCGGACGTGAAGAGCGGCGATGTGGGAGGTTATCATTGCTGGGCACTCTTTGCCGACGAAGGTAAGTGGATTCCAGTCGACATCTCCGAAGCAGATAAGCACCCCGAAATGAGGGAATACTACTTCGGTAACCTGACGGCAGACCGCGTCACATTTACTCGCGGTCGCGATCTCGTTCTGAAACCAGCCACTGCTGTCAAGAATGTAAACTTTTTCGTTTACCCGCACATCGAAGTTGATGGCAAGGTCCACAAGAAGTTCACCAAGGGATTTCGTTACGAACAGTCCCAACTCGGCCAGTAACGATGCCGCTGCAAAGAATGCCGCTGCTAACGATGCCGCTGCTAACGATGCCGCTGCTAACGATGCCGCTGCTAAGAATACCGCTGGCCTATCCACGCCAATTGACATTGGACTCGTGAACCTGCTCGTTCAATGTCAGCCAGTCGTAAACAACGCCAATTCCAAAAAGTCCACCGGTCAGTAGATAAATCAAACCGGTGAAGACTTTCCCAAGGTAGAAGCGGTGCAGGCCAAAAACACCAAGGAAAGTGCACAGAATCCAGGCCACGGTATAGTCAAATGGCCCCGTTACGTATTTCCTGCTGGCTTCGCGTTCCATGCTTGGGATCAAGACCAAGTCGACCAGCCAGCCGATGCCAAACAGGCCGAGCGTGAAGAGGTAGAGCAGGCCCGTGAAGGTCTTCCCGAAATAGAAGCGGTGAGCGCCAAAAACTCCGAAAATCCAAAGGACGTAACCCACCAGTGCCGAATGCGTCGGTAGTTGCTCGTAAGTCCGCTCGTTCGATTTTTCGTAAGTAATGCCGGTCATGTTGCTTTCGTTTGCTCCACTTAATTTGTTTTCGTTTCGGACCGCCCAAGTGGTTTTCGACCTCCTCGCGGATTTATTGCCGCCGATTATTGCATCCCTACCGAACTATTCCCCTCAAGGGGCTAACGAAGAACACGTCGACTATCGGGATTCACCAAAAACTTGCGGTTGAAATCCACTCTGCCCATACTGAGGGCTCAGCATTGGCAGAGAACGAGGCACGAGACAAACAAGCGGCAAGCAATGATATTTCCTTGGATCCATGATCGACAGCAAACGCGATCTCAAACGCGAGGTGCTGGCCGAGCGTCAAAACGACGATTAACAATTCGTCGCGTTTCTGCCGAAGCACTGGAGCTGCGGCGGCTATTGGCATTCGACCTCAACTTGATTCCCAGTGCCGAGTACTCGGCGATTCCCGGCGCAGTTGACGCTGCCAATCGAGCCGCGGCGGTCTACGAATCTCTGTTCGACGACGACATCACGATCAATATCGAATTGGCACTCCGGGACGACTTGCAGCCGGAAGTTGGTTCCGTCGCCGGAACGGAGATCGAATTCGTCGACTACGGGCCCGTCCGAGATGCGTTGGTAGCCGACTCCAAGGCCGACGCGGACTACGCCGGGCGCGCGCTTCCGACGGCAAATCGATTCTCCGTCGATCTGCCTGTCGGCTTCGCACTGGAAGACAACGGCGGAGCCGACTCAAACGAAGTGGACGTCGCCGCCCCTCGAGCAATTCGAAAAGCAATCGGACTAGTCGCTCCCCACTCCGCGGTTGTCGATGGCGCCGTCTTTCTCAACAGCGGCGCTTCATTCGACACTGACAACTCCGACGGAATATCGCCAAACACGGCTGATCTTGAATCGCTGTTGCTTCACGAGTACGCTCACATCCTCGGCTTCACGAGCGTCGTCAACGACATTGATTTCTCTGTCGAACTTGGCATCGGCGGACGCACGGAACCTCATGTGCTTGACTTGTTTCGCTTCGATGCCAACAGCCCCACAAATCCCATGAGCTTCGTTGACTTCGCTAGTGCCGACCGCTCACTCGAACCGGGCGTGAATGCCGTGACCAATATCTTGACCGCCGAAATCCCTATGTCTACGGGGCAATTTAACGGTGATGGGTTTCGCACGGGGCATTGGCGGGACGAAACGGTCGGCAGTGGACAATACTTTGGTCTGTTCGACCCGTTGGACAATTTTTCGCAGATTCGAACTTTGACCGAACTGGATATCCTGGGACTCGATATCCTTGGCTACGATTACCTCCCCAACACTGCAACACCGACGATTGTAAATGTGATTGCAAACGGCGCAACAAACGACCCGCCCGATCTAGACAAAGGACCGCAACCGACGAGCTGGCTGACACAACAAAGTCAAATCAAGAACATTGAAATCAATTTTAGTCGACCCATGGTGCTGACAACCTCCGATCTGATACTCACCAACCTCGGTGTCGACGCTGCCAACGACGCAGATGCGATAGTGACGCTGACACCGCAACACCTGCAAAGCAATGGCACTCAATTGGTGATTTCGTTTGCGCAGCTTGAGTTGGCCGATGGAGTCTACCAACTTGAGATTCTAGGCTCGGCTGTCGATCTGTCGAATACCCGATTGGATGGCAATGGAGACGGGACAACGGGCGACACCTACACGCTGCTGGGCAGTGCTCAAAACGGGCTGTTTCAGATGACTTCCGATTTCAACGCCGACACAGGCGTCTCTGTCTTCGACTTCACGACGTTTTCGTACTGGTTTGGAACGTCGGTTGGTGCCGCCCCCGAATACGCGGATCTCAACGGCGATCAAGGAATCAGCGTCTTCGACTTCACTTTTTTTAGCGATGCGTTCGGCGGAGGGGTGACCTTTCCCACTGGATTCCGCGGAACTGACCTTCCAGATCAGGCCGTGCCGCAGGTCGCAATTGCAGCCAAGTTAGTAGAACAAGTCGAGGTCCGGCGACGCGCTGCGTTGACACCAACTCCCGACCGCAAAGTCGAGCTTACAGACCTGGTCCTGCAAAGCGACGCTTGGCTTTCCAAGCCACTAGAGAATATTCTCGACGACGCACTAGGCGATTTCTAACGAATGCCGCGCTAGGCCGGATTATTCATGAGTAGAACTTAGCTCATTGCAAGTCGTTTGTGGACATGAGTTTGTCGCCAACTTTCCCAAAACACGGCGCAATAGTAACCCGACGCGTAAGCGAGGAAACTCGCCGGATTTCCTCGCTTACGCGTCGGGTTACGAATAATCCGGGCTAGGCGATTTTTAATGAATGTCGCGCAGTCTATTGAGCAATGAC
>JBLHLE010001042.1:0-3411 GCA_047620805.1 Pirellulaceae bacterium | reverse complement strand
AATTGCTCGACAAGATGATGGGCCGTCCGAGCCCTATCGCGTTTCAAATCATGGTCGATGAATTTAAACTCGCAGATACGCCCGAACAGCTAATGGCCGAAGGCGATGAGATATTTTCAACTATCCTCGACAAGAGCCTCGAAACCATGCCGGGGTTGCACCATCTTCTCGACGCTCTCGAGAATGCCAATATCCCCAAGGCAATAGCGACCAGTAGTCGCCGCGAATACACGGAAAGGCTGCTGGGGCGATTCGATTTCATGCCCCGTTTTAAATTCGCACTGACGTGCGAAGATGTTACTCAGGGAAAACCACACCCCGAAGTCTACCTGTCGGCCTGTCAAAAGCTGGGCTTCACTCCCCCCACTGTCCTCGTGCTTGAAGACAGCGGCGTAGGCTGCCGTGCCGCTATTAATGCTGGCACATTTGCCGTGGCCGTACCTGGCGAACATAGCCGCAGCCACGACTTCATTGGTGCGAAGTTTGTTGCCTCGTCCCTGCAAGACAAACGAATTTTCGCCGCCCTCCGCCTCGGATAGAAACCTTGGAAAAAATTCGCCAAGAAGTTGGCGTCACCCTCAGTCTGCTATATATCCTGGTCCAGCTCTTCTCTATCATGTCCCCGCCACTGATTCCCTCCTTGGAGTCCCAAAAGCACTGAGTTCTTGAGTCCGCGCCCACGCTGTCTTCCACAAGCAGACGGAACTGATACTGCAACCGCATGTCATCAAACGCTCATTTCCATTTTCAGTTGAGATTTACGCGCGTTATCCCGAAGTAAAAGAGGAGACAGCTACCTAAACCAACTCGACTCTCACTTCAACGTAGTTTACTCAAATCAGCGGTCTTCATCCCCTCTCGTCACAAAGGATTGTATGTGATGGACATCCGGTGGAACGAGCAATGGCTCGAAGCTAGCCAACAGCAGAACGCCCCGCTTCAAGACAAACAACTCGCTCATGACACGGCTTCGACTCAGCTGTCGAATATCATCTTCGACTTCAGCGGCGTCCTCTACGACAATTCATCTTGGCGTCGGTGGCTGATTCAACAACTCTCTAGAATTGGCGTCCACACGCAGTACGAACTGTTCTTTCGCCTTTGGGAATGTGACTATCTCCCCCGGCCAAAAGAAGGCCTGGACTACTGGCATTCGCTGCAGAAGTACTTGCTAGCAATCGGGCTCAATTCAGGACAAGCATTTGAATTGACGTTGGCGGCCAAGTCCCGTTGCGAACAAACGATGCGACAGCTGCGGCCGTTCCCCGGAGTGGCCAAGACCCTTCATGTACTGGCAGCTCGAGGCGTGCGGATGGACGTCGTATGTTCCTGCCATTGGTCGGAAACGGAAGTGCATAGCCGTCTACAGCGGATGGGGCTTCAGCGGTTCTTTCATTCAGTTAACTGTCTGTCTAAGAACGAAGACCTCGACATCTCTGAACTTATTCAGGAAACGACGGCTTCGCATGGTGAAGTGCGACATCACTCGGCCCTCGTTGCTCGAACTCCTCGACCCTTGGAGGCAGCGCAACAGTTAGGGCTCGTCGCTATCGCTTTCAATCAGACCAACGACTGTGTCGCGTCAATTCATCTCGATCGGATTGATGATCTACTGGTTTTGACGTCCGTATCGCCAAATTCTCGACGCCTAGCTGGCTAGCAGTGAATGCGAGTGCTGGCATTCCGCATAATCGGTAAAGTCAGCCTAAAGTAACAGGTTGTTTCGAGCCGAATTCGAACAGCAGCGAAGATGAACCGATACATATCACGGTAACGGAAACGGTTTATCTAGATGACCCATCGCCGAATCTACGAAAGGTCCGCCATGTTGCGTTCGATTCCAACCATGTTCATTGTAATACTGATAGCTGGGCTGTCTGGCTGCTCGATGTGCAGCACATGCCAAGATGACGATTACGGCCATTTTGGTGGCAAGTGGGAGAGAACCGACCAACAATACGGTCGAGTAAATTCCGCATTCGCACCTGCCGCGACGATCATTGGCGAGACGGTAGTCCAACAGAGCGCCACGGTAGAGCGGGTGGAAGAGATTGAGTTGCCGGAAGAATTGGACTTCGACTCCACACAAGATCCAGCTCCAGGATTTTAAGCGAGGATTGTTCCGGGATCACGTTACATCGCGCCGTTCTGGTTTCTGCCCCGGCACAGCGCCGCCGCTTTGCACTTGGATTCGTAGCGCGGCGGACAAGCAGTCCGACCTAATTCGGCACGCCAGCCGCGCGGAGTAGCCATGCGGAGGGCTTGATACCCTTACTTTCGGCCACCTTCGGCGCGAGATGAATCTTGACTTTCATCGCAATGATGGAGAAACTCACGGCGCCACCGGATTCAAGAAATCCGTCGGTTTCTCCAACAAATAGCACAGGGGCCTTCGAACACTGGGCAACAAGTTCCGAAAGTGAATTGGGGTCGACGGAACGGCGCACAAAAACCATGTGGCAACCCGCCACCTCCTGCCACGTCTGAGTGTGACGGACAGTTATACTCCGCCCCTCAATTTGCTTTCGTTCTTCGTAGTACTTGAGTGACGCCCCAAGTTCGGCTGGAATTTCGCCATATATACCGATTACCAATGGGGAATCAGCTCCCGCAAATGCCGTTGGCGGCCATTTGATGTATCGAAGCAAGCTGTAGAGATAGGCTGCTTTGATTGTGTACTCACCCGGTCCCTTGCTGGCAGGTTGCGCGAGAACTGCCCGTGTACTGGTCGACATCAGTGACAACGTAATCAACAGCGCGACCAATCTGCGAAACATGAGTTTCGAGGTGCCCGTGGGTTGCACTGAGTTGTGGTGAATGCCGAATGTCATGGGGAAGTAGGTAGCAATCAGTTAGTTAGTAAGAGAGTTCGGTTCCGAAGTAACCAGTGACGCCGGGCTGATATAGTTGGTCGCCTGCTCGATTATCCAAGTGTTCTCTGTAATGTTTGTCGAAGATGTTCAAGACCCCGAAAATTAGTGTTAAGTCTTCATAGGGACGAATCGAACCGCGGAGATCGTAAGTCGTGAAACCTGGTGTCATTTGTTCCAGCAACGACCCAGACGCCACGCGGTCTTGATTGTCAACTATTCTGGCTGAGAACTCGATCTCCCACCGCGATTCTTCAACGCGTTCGCGAATTCGTATACCGACGCGACTGTCCAGCGGAGGAGTTTGCGGGAGGGCTTCCGCACCGACCGACTGGTCGAATGAGCCACGGCCAAAAAACGCCCCCTGCCTGCTGCCGGGAGGTGCAGGTAGTGAGGCCGTGCCAAATAGTTCCTCATTTAGGGAGTTGTTTCGCCCTTCGACATACATAACGCTTCCAAACAAAGACACGTTAGATCGGACGTCCCACTCGCCAAAGGCCTCGCCGCCGACGAGTGTAGCGTCATCGGTGTTGACGAAGAC
>JBLHLE010001041.1:0-3412 GCA_047620805.1 Pirellulaceae bacterium | reverse complement strand
CCTTATACCGGGGCCGATCCAAGTGAACCAAAACCATCGTTCGTACTTGCGACTGTGAGACCCGTGGTTCAATGTCGAATCCGGGTAAGTCCACGTCAGTATAGCCAACTAAACGACTCTCACCTGGAACGATACGGAGGGATCGTATCGCCAAGTGAATGAGACGGCGGATACTAATTTCGCCCTCGCCGGGATTAGTTCTCAACGCCGATATTTGCTCCCATTTATCAAATCTAATGTCGTCGGCTGTTGGGTATACTTTGGGACGCACCTTGCCGGTCGTTTCGCCCCCTAGGAGATCGCCAATATAAGCCGCGGTGACGGCTCCTGCTGCGGTGCGTTGCACTAATACCGCGCCCTTGACGGCATACTTGGTCGAATTCGAAATCTCCATCGCGCCGTCATCGCTGGATGTCAAACTGAATTTACCGCCGAGGGGAAACATCTGTTCGCTATGGAACATGTCGCTGGAGTTTGATTGGACCGTAAAGCCTTCCATTCGCACATCGCTTCCACGGGAAAGTTGGACGTTGATCGCGTTGACGTGACGCGGACGTATGTAAGATAAATCGTCAAACAACGGGGAAGCTATCGCCGTTCGATCGTCGAACACAGCCGTGTAGGTGGTGGACAGAGAAGTGTAAATCGATGTGTAACGCGTCAAATGCCCACGATGGTATTCGCCTTGAACCTCCAGGACGCCAATTTCCGTTCGACTACTAGCGAAGCCGATGTCTAACTGCGCCATGCGGACGACGACTACGGCCCCGACGATGGCGATCAGAGGTGCGGCAACCCACGCCCATTCGACTCGATTCATCAAACGAAAGAACAGCCAGTTAAGCGGAACCAGCACAGCCAGGTAGACTGCGAGCACTCGAATCACAAAGTCTCCACTTGGGATCGAGATTCCCTTTGCATCCTTCATCGATGCGCGGACAGAATCGGATACGAAGCTTTCAGGGTCCCAGTCCGCCATGCTCGACTGTTTTCCGTGCCCGGGATGATAGCCACAAAAATGAGGGTCATCGCTGTCGGGATAGTTTATCGCGCGCGCTGCTGGCGCGACGGGATTCCCGTATTCATCAACCCCCCCCGCCATCGCTTCGTATTCCTCTTCGTTGATTGATAGATTCATCAGAGAAGGATCGCCAACATCACGGCTAAAATAGCGGACATTCGTGGCAAAGTTTGGCGACATAAGTAAGTACTTGTTGAAGTCCGCGAATTCAACATGCACAGATTCCAAGTCACCGCCCTTAAATTGGCGGCGCGGCTTGCGCAGCAGGCAGTTGTTGATGAAGCCGTCGATGCTTCCCCAGGTTTTTACCCGACTATCTGTCAGAGGAAACGCTGTCGCGACAATTCGCCCAAGTCCCAGTCGCCTTTCCGCAACTAGGTCTCCGGTATTGGGGACAAATTGCCCGCCTTCAATTGGGTCGAGTTTGAGTCCAGCGAGCGGTCTTTTATCCCCAAGTCGAATCGAAAGCAATTCGCCGTTTGAACTCAACGACCAGTTTTGGTTGAGTTCGGCAAAGCTGTCGTCATTCAAGTTGAGGCTGCCACCTGATTCTGCAGGCAAGTACTTGGCGAGAAAACTGCCGCGGAGCTTGTCCAACGATTCAGGACCGCTGATGATCAATTGGCCCCCCCAGTGCAGCCAGTCGACCATTGCTTCCTGTTGTTCTGGGGTTAAATCATCGGCCAGTAGCCCGTCCCAGATAACATAAGCAGTTGAGGTCCACGCGGATGAAGTCGTCGGCACTGGCACTCGACCGTCGATTTTCGGTAGTAGGACCGAATAAAGATTTGTTCGTTCGATTTCGCCGTAAGATGATTGCGGAGGAGCGAATGTCGATAGTGTTTTCAGGAACGTGTAGGAGTCGGGTTCTGTCGAGAGCACAACAAAATAGTATTGGTAGGGTCGCAACGAAATCGTTGGACTTCCCCCTTTTACCAATTCTCTCCCCCCGCGAGCACCGCGGACTCGACTGTGCAGCCAAGTTGTTTTCGAAATATCTTCGTGATTGGCTGGTATAAAAGTCAACGCTTCAAAGTTCTTGACTTGCCCTTTTGGGAGCGGAGCCGCACGAACGAAACGCAACTTGTAACGAGTGTGCAGGACGTCTACCGATTCCTCATTTTGGCTGCCAGCGGCAGTTTCGAGTTCTGCGGAATAGTTGATCTTGTTTGATCTGATCAATTGGTTCGACGCCGCAATGTGACCAGGCTTGATATAGCGGTTGGTAATGTCGTCGGATGGCTGAAGTACCATCGCTTTAATGTCGAACTCTTTCTCTTCTTCCTTCTTTTTCTTCTCCTTCCTTTTTTCCTCGTCCAAACGCTTCTTCTTGGCGATTGGGTCCTCCGCTTTCCAGCAACCACTACAACCGGGCATGCCAATCAATAAGGCGATTACGAAGCAAATCGCCAGCGTCGCTTTCGCTGTGAGAAAGTAGCGCGAGGAATTCGATGACTCGTTCATGGAATCCGACCGTTCGTGGTTACTGGTCATGAAGTGTTGCCAAGTTAAAAATAGTTGCTCAAATCTTAACCGCCGGTTCGGTCACATTCCCCTCACTCCAATACGAAAGGGATTTCTGGGAAACTGTGAACTCAACTGATGGCGAAATGCCTACTGAACAACTTGGGATGCGCCCCTTAGCCGCCTTCGTGATTTTAGGGGGTTCCAGGGCGTTGTGGAAGCATCCGCGAGTTTTTCGAGGGCGAACCGCTTTTTTTGAGAGAATCGCTTTTTTTACTTGAAACACTCGGAGCTACGAACATTCGCGCTAGGTTCAAGCAGGTTGAAGAACTTGGATCGTCGCGCCTTTAACGATGCCTTGGACTCGCTTACGATATTCGAGCATATGAGGAGCAATTAGGTGTCGCTCGAGATGTTCGATGCTTTCCCATTTCTCTACGACGACCACGACGTTGTCGCGGACGGGCGGCTGAGCGGCAATGTTCGTTTCCAAATCGACAGTGGGGCCATATTCTAGGCAACCATCTTCTTGCTGTACTTCCGGAACGATGCGGTGAAACTCCACGAGAAAATCGTCCCGTCGGTCAGCTTCGATTTCGATACTGGCGATCACAAAAATCATTGATTCACTTTCGGCTTGGTTGGTTGGTTGGTTTTGGGACTCCGACCATTTTGAACACTAATAGGTCTGGCGGGAAGCAGGGTCACGCCTGGGAACCGAAAACTCGCGTGGATGGGGAGCCCGAGCTTGAGCAAGACGTCATGCGGAATCGTTGGATGCCTTTCTTCTAACACGCTGCAGATCGCTTTGATGGGTTGATATAGGTAAAGTGGCGGGTAATGTTGGGGCCGGCAATTTATTCGGATTTCGTAGTTGGAGAATTGATGTGGGCTCATCTCTGTGAGGTGTAACACTGTCTCGGCGAA
>JBLHLE010001040.1:0-3413 GCA_047620805.1 Pirellulaceae bacterium | reverse complement strand
GTAATTCTCCCAGTCGAATCCCTGCGTGAAATCATCATGGACTCCCTATTGACGGACGACTGGGAAGACTATGGTGGCCCCGCCATGATGGCGAACCTAGCGGGATTGCTAGTCGTTTCACATCACGAGAAAGGTCATCGTCAGCTGGCGAGTTTCCTCGACTTCCTTCGCCGCAATTTGCATACAAAATTGCCGACGCAATTCATTCCGAGCGATGAGTTGGAGGACCGCAAAAAAGTCGAGGCGATCCTGGCGCAAAGAGCGACGCTGCAGTTTTTTGAAGACGAGGAAATCGCCGACGCTCTGCAGCGAATTCGCGATGAAGTCGGACTAAAGACGTGGGTCGATCAATATAGCCTTACGAGCGACGGAATAAATACGCGACTGCCAGACAACCTCAACTTCGACGACGAGCGTATTGAGACGATTGTTCACAACCTTGTCCGCGCCTACGATAAAGACATCATCTACGGCATCGAAAACGATACGCTCATTCTAACGGTCGAAGGCTACTCAATCTCCACTGCGGAACTCCGAACGTATTCGGTTGACGACATTCTCGTAAACTCCGACCCTCCAATTTCGCTCGACCAACTCTTCGCCATCATCCGGCAAATGGAGCCGGAAGAATCGTGGTACGACTACGGCGGCGAGAATTTCGTCGTTCGGCTGGGCACAACCTTACTTATTAAACAGCAACGGGAAGCTCATCAAAGGATCTCGCAACTCCTCCGGCAAGTTCGCGATATGGCGGTATACAATTCTCGTTCCGTCGTGACAGTGCCATCGGCGTTTGACCACGACAACGGTGCCCTCTTTGAAAAACTCCAGCAACCAGCTGAAATCCATGCCGAAGCTGCCAACTTAAGAGACGTGCTGGATGGCCTCGAAGATCGCTACTCCATAAACTTTGAGGTCGTGGACTCTTTTCAATTCCCACGAAATATCAATTTTCAAGAACGCGGTATGCTGGGTGAGCTGTTGTCGAAAATGATGGGATCCTACAACCAATATTGGAACATCCAAAATGGACGACTTAAGATCGTCAATCGAAAGCATGTGTTTGATCACCAGCTGATTCGCATCTACAGAATTCCAGATAGAGTTAGCGACATTTTTGACCCCCGGGGAGCAATGCAACTCGAGTCGATAATTAAGGCTTATTTGAATTCTCACGAGTGGGAGCAAGACACGAGCGAGTTGTCCACAGTCACCGTGATAGGAGGACTACTCATTGCACGTTGCTCGATCGAGTCGCATGCAAATATCGAGAGCTTGATCAATGCACTCGACAAGAATTCGTCGGCGTCGGAATTGGCCACACATGAGCGCGGCGAAATCGAACGCAGCGTGACTACGCTAACCAATTGGTCGTCGCCAGCATATTTTACTCGACTCTACCCAATCGGCCATATTCGGTCCCTCTATCCACGCTCTACCCTCGATTTTCCTTACATCCCCATCTCGCGCTACAAAACCATTCCGGCGGATCAGGTCTTCGCTACCTGGAATCGAGCTGACCCGATTGCTCAAGCCGTCAACGCCTGCCTCCCAAGATTCTTCAAAGGCGTCGTATCGGAGTCCATCCCTGGCATCGCCATTGGCGACACATTCATAATTAGCACCGACGAGAGGACTCACAAAGCTGTTAGCAAAATGTTGATCGCGTTGGAGGAACTGCCGCACTCAAAAGCCAACTTAGTCACGATCGACGATTCCAATGCGGCTTTGGTCCAAATCAAAAGTGAAGTCGGGTACTCACCAACAGTGATCAAGCGAATTGCAATGGCGGCGATTTCGCCAGGCAGTTGGGATGAGTGGGGGGGCAGCGAAAGAATTGTAGCCCTGGAAAACATTTTGGTCGTTCCAACTTGGAGCATCGAAGACCAGCAGTTCTTCGATCTTTTGGTTTGGCTTATCGAGCAACCCAATCTGCTCGAACAATCTCGAGCCGACAACCTCGCACAGCGACAGACAGCAATGGAATCTCTGGCCGCTTGGATCGCAGCGGACGACCCCAACGAAGTTGCTTACTCCACAGCGATTCTCCCGTTACTCGACGAGTTCTCGCCGAAACTAGCGGAGGCAGTTGCGAACCGTTTCCTCGCCGAAACTGCGAAAGACGAAATCGATGTCCCTCACTGCCTGTTGCTTGCAGAATCACTGCCGCGCGTCGACATGCCAGAGATCGCGCGTAATCCTGCGTTACTAAAACTGTTGAAAAAGACCAACGCAGGTTCGCGCAGGAGACGAAAGTGGATCGACGCAGTGAACAATCTCCCGAATTCTGTAGCACTGCAAACCGAGGCTTTTGATGACGCTTTCAACTCCGAAATAATTCTCTTGCTAAACAATCTTGCCAAGTACAAAGAGTCTCGCGGCATGGTTCTACAGCGGGCACTGAAACGGCTTGAAGATAAGGTGCTCGCCGACGACCACTTCAGTTCATTCACGTTCATTAGGCATTCGATCATGACCTACGACCCCGAGTTGAAACTGGTGCAACAACGCATTGATGAATTAAGCGCAATGAACGACCAAGCGAGTCAAGAACGCGTCAACAATCTTCAATATCGGATCATCGGATCCCAACTATGGGGTGGAGGAGGTTTCTTTTGAGTGACGCAAGCCCGAAATCATCGACCAACGAGTTGACGAAAAAAACAGCCTCAAGGAGGACGCGGCGGTCCTGGCCCCGATTTCAGTTCAGCGTGAGCACGATGTTGACGTTGACTGTAATTAGCGCCATTGGATTGTGGTGTTACTATCGACCTGTCCCCACCGAAGAACCGGTCGTCGGTGGCGGCAAAGCCATTTTTCATTTCAAAAACATCGAGTCCGAAGATGGCGAGGACGACCTCAAGGTACGGCATGGACACTACGTGCTGCTGAACAAGGCCAATCAAGTCGAAGTCCGTGGTTACTACAATGACGGCGTTCCCGACGGCACGTGGCACTACTATTTCGCCAACGGACGCAAGAAGATGTCGGGACAGTGCAGTATGGGTGCGCGAACCGGTGTCTGGTACCGCTGGAACGAGAATGGAGTTTGTGTTGGGCAGGTTACGTTTGGCAAGCCGACGAAAATCAGTGAAAAGTCGGAAGAGTACTACATCTCAAAACGCCAAGGATCCACACAACAGTGGTGGGACAATGGCGCGACCAAGGCCAAAGGTGAGTACGTCAACGACCGACGACACGGCCAATGGGAATTCAAGAACGCGGACGGGGAATTGAAGGCCAGTGGCGGTTATCTCGACGGCCGTCGTCAAGGTGAATGGCAACTGCTAGATGAGACATCCAAATCGCTGCGTACCGTGTTGGTAATCAACAACCGTGAGTATTCGGAAATCGAACGACATTTGTCTGAACTGCGCGAGGCGTTTTCGCAAAGCAACCCGACAACCGCAGCA
>JBLHLE010001039.1:0-3417 GCA_047620805.1 Pirellulaceae bacterium | reverse complement strand
ATTTCGACTTCTGGACTGCAGGCGGGATAGGCACTACACGACTTTCCATTCAAGACACCAGCAGCGGCTAGAATTTGTGGACCGTGGCAAATTGCGGCAATTGGCTTATTCGCAGCGGCGAAATGCCGAACAATATCGAGTACTCGACTATCGAGCCGCAAGTATTCCGGGGCTCGACCTCCGGGAAGCACCAAGCCATCGTAACTGGACTCGTCCAGTCCTTCGAAGTTCGCGTTGATGCGAAAGTTGTGTCCGCGTTTTTCGCTGTACGTCTGCTGCCCCTCGAAGTCGTGGATCGCGGTAGCAACGTGATCGCCTTCATTCTTCCCCGGGCACACGGCGTGGACTTCATGCCCCACCATCAACAACATTTGGAAAGGGACCATCACTTCGTAATCTTCGACGTAATCGCCAACTAGCATCAGAATTCGTTTTTGAGCCATCGTTATCTCCTGCCGATATTGGTCATGTGGTTTTTGGTGTATGTATTCAGTTCGCGAACGTAGCTTATTATAAGTGCAGCGCCATCCAGCGAACTTGTTGTTGATCGCTGGGTTTTGTTGCGGGGTCTAGCCACGGGATCGTTTCTCCTCGGTCCTGATACTCCTTGAGTCGAGATTTCAATTCTTCGACAACGGTTCGCAACGCTTCGCGTTCATTTTTTGCCGTGGCGGAAATACCGGCGATGTTTGCGGATTCGGCGACCACTTTCCCGCTGTCGTGAGAGATTAGAATCTGACAGCTAAAGACGGGTATGGTTTCGGCATCGCCGATCAGTCGAACCACTGGCACTTTTTTTTCGTCGTCAGCCACTTTGGCGTCGTCATCGTCTTCGCGGTCTTGATTCATTGCATTTCCTTAGGCAATCCATTGCCAAGTTCCATTTCGGTTCTAAATATGCTTCGGTTTCGAATGAGCCGCCCAGCAAACCAGTGCTATTTGACTGGCCCGTTATTTGACGAGACATTAAATGACTGGCCTGTTATTTGACTAGACAGACCCGACATCTATCAAGCCCCCGACGGCGGGACTCGCAGAACGGGGAATCACAGGCCTTGGGTATCACCTTCAACGCGTTCATCGATTTCATATAGCAATCGATCGATGATTTTATCGATGCTGACCTCGTTATCGATCGCATTTTGATTGCGAACGAGTCGATGCCGCAGCACTGGATGAATCAGTTCCTTAACATCCTGGTGCGTGACGGCATTGCGCCCGAACGTGGCTGCTCGAGCTCGCGCAGTCCGCAACAGGTTCTCCGAAGCCCGCGGCCCGGCTCCCCACGTGAGCCACTCGACGGCAAAATCGTGGATATCGCCGTCGTCCAATCTCGTTCCGCGAATCAATCGCACAACATAGTGGGCAACTTCCGCTGGCACTTCAACTTCGTGAATTTCTTTGCGGAAAGACGGCAAATCGGTCGCGGAACAGAGCGGTTCGCGTTCGTCGTCCATTTCGGAGACGCCAGAGCCACCTGTGATCAGCTCAAACTCTGCTTCGTAGTCGGGATAATCCAATTGTATTTCGAACAAAAACTTATCCTGATCCCAATCGGGTTCAGTAATGTCGTTCGTCTCGAATCGATTCGACGTCGCCACGACCATTAGCGGGTTGGCGAATTGCAGCACTTCATCGCCCACTGGAACGCTGCCGTGAGAAACGACGTCCAGTAGAGACGCGCGGATCTGCTCGCCGCATCGATTCACATTTTCCACTAGCAGCAGATTAGCTTGCCGCATGGGCAACGTCACTAAATCCTGAGTTCCCAATTGCGAGGTCATTGAGAGCCACTGTTGCTTTAAAGCCATACGAGCCGCGAATTCACGTACCAAACGAGACTTCGCCGCTCCCGCGATTCCGGACAATAAACAGTGCCCGCCCGCCAGCCAGGCGATCAGCAGTTGGTCCAATTGCGATTCCAGCGCTACAACTCGTCCCGCCATCGAACGATGGAGAGAGTCGCGCAGTTCGGCTAACGCCACTTTCTTGGAGATCCCCATTCATTGCCTCGAGCTGTTGAGATTTGTACCTGTTTAATCGCAATTGTACTGATTTCGCCGATCGATTCAGCTAGGGGTGGCGGCACTGTGGTGTAATTCTCCGCCGCTATCTCGTTAGGGCAACGCGACTTCGAATCGATCCTGCCGATATTGTAGTTGTTGCATTTAACGAACAAAGCCATACTTAAAATAATCGTAAAAGGGGTTTCCACCCGCAGGAATCAAAGTTATGGATCTCAATCCCGCTGCCGCAGACAACAACGACGACATTCGGACTCGAAAGATTCCGGCTGGGCTGATGTCTGCAGCGGTACACGTAATATTGCTGGTAGCCCTCGCATTGATGGTAAAAACTGCTCCGAGTGGGTTTTCCGAGGAAGGTGATCGTCCGGGTGCGATCGTCTTAACGCAGCGCAGTGACAACGAGCAATTCGAGTACCTCGACGAACCAGAAGATAAAACTGTTCGCGAGGCAGACACTGCAGCCTCGGAGGTCACCCCCCCCAAGGATATCCTCGAAGCCCTACCTCCCGAACCAGCTCCATCTTCTCTTCCAGCCATCGACCTCCCTGGACTCGACCTCCCCACGAACAATCTGAAGCCGCTAACAACTCCATCATTAGACGGCCAGCTCGCGACGGACCTAATTCCGGATATCACCAACAACGATGCGGAACTCGTCGCCAACGAGTCCTCTCGAATTCAATCGTCGAAGCCGGTGGGTTCGCCCGGGAAGGTCTCGATCTTCGGCAGCGGCGCGGCGGAGGGACATTCTTTCGTATTTCTCTTCGATCGCTCGCAGAGCATGGGCAGTCAAGGGCTAGGAGTCTTGCACGCGGCTCGCAAAGAACTCGCCGCAGCATTCGCCGGCCTCCAGCCAAACCACAAATTTCAAGTAGTCGGTTACAACGACGCCAATGCACATTTCGGCACGCGAACACTGAAAACCGCCAGCAACGAAAACAAACGCCTCGCGATCGAGTTCGTCGGTGGCCTCGCAGCCTACGGTAGTACCGAGCACCACGCAGCGGTACTCACCGCACTCAACTTACGTCCCGATGTGATTTTTCTTATCACCGACGGGGGAGCGCCCGACCCCGGTGTCGGCGACCTTCGTGAAATCCACCGCATCTCGAGAGGGAAAACGGCGATACATTGCATCCGCTTTGGCTTCGGCATCGATCAGGACACCGACAACTTTATGCGAATTATGGCGCAGCAGAATCGCGGCACGTTTAGCTATATCGACATGAATAAACGGCCGCTCGAGGAGTAATTCCCCGAGCACCAATTGCGCAGCCGACAAGCCTACACGGGCATCGAGTGGCATGGTCAGCCTGGATGACCATGCCCAACACGAGCGAGGCGCTCATGCCACGCAAAGTGAGCAGCATAGTCATCGAGTGCTCGGCAA
>JBLHLE010001038.1:0-3418 GCA_047620805.1 Pirellulaceae bacterium | reverse complement strand
ATCATGGCTGAACGATCGTGATGTCTCAGTCGATTTTTCCGCAAACATCGCTTTGCGTGAAGCCGCGTTTGGTGCTGCCTTCGGCGTAGCTGGAAAATTTGGAATTGACAATGTAATCGCCCCAGTTTTGGGCGGAGCGCTTAGAGCAAGCAAAGCCGCTGCGCGACGTGCGACAGATATTGTTAGTGGACTAGACGCACTTCCGAATGTTGGCGCTCCCGGGAACGCAACCGACAAGATCACGAGACAGCAGTTCCAAAGTTTTAAGGAATCAGTCGAGGCTCTTGGATTCAAGGTAAAACTCAACGGAAACCTGCGACGGCCTAAGAGTGCGGGTGGTGGTATACTCCAAGGAACGACTGATCCAAGTAGAAAGCTGGTTCGAATCAACAGTCGCCATGCGACTCAACAAGCGTTGATAGACGAATATGCTCATGTGTTCAATCAGGTACGTGGCAGAGGTCGCTTCTTGGACGATATTCAAGGGCCAATGCATATTACGATGGGTAACAACGCAGTTAGGTTTGGTACTAGACGATTTACGATCTTGGAGAACCTCCGTTTCCATCAATTGGAGCTTAAAAACTTCCTGCAATCAGGCGAGGCATTTCCAAGTTTCTTCGATGGTGTGTCCGAGTCAGCCATGAGGGAATTTACACAATGACAATTACTCCAACACAACTAAAACAGATTGCAAACGTCGTCGTGGGCGCATCAGAGAATGCCGGAGGTGTCCCCGATCGAAGCAAGAAAATTGCGGAAGAAATTCAGGAGCGTCTGCTGGCAGTGCTTCCGGCTTTGCGGTGGGAGCAGTTTTCAGAGATATCGACCTGCGCGAAGCAAGTTCTAGCCGTGGCATACCCAAAATTTGCTCCGATATTGACCCAAGATTTGGGCCTGGATACAGCAGGCGGTGGCCAGCTAGAATTCGACAGAGGTGCCTGCATTCAAGTTCTTCTCATAAAAATACTAAATGGCGTCGAGTCTTTTGATACGAGCGAACTCAGACGGTTAGGAGCTAAGCATTTGGCGAGTAGAATTCCCTCTCCAGTGCCGGACCCAACGACACCGTTTGATGACGTGGACCCATATATGACATTTGAATAACAACTTGACTGCCCCAAAGGGAACCAGGAAAGGGGCTACAAGCGAATGGGAGAAGAAAAGGCGTGTGGTCCATTTATTCGTCGGACACTCAAACTGTTTGGCAGCTTGGTGGTTTGCGACAACTGACACTCGAATCTCGTCGGAGATTCGCTGACTAGCGGAGAGAAATGACTCGACTTCGCCGAATTTAGGAAGCGATTCTTCGATCCGCGCGTAGTGGTAGCGCGGTCGGTTTTTGTTCGTTCTCGACGATGGGTTAGGCGGCGCGGTGGTAGTAGTTGAGTAGCCCGCCTAAACGCTCGCGATTTTGGATCTGGCCAGATTGCTCGAGTTCCGGTCCGGCTCGAATTAGTCGGTTGCCCAGACTTCGAGCACCGTCGGGGCTGGATTCAAGATCGGCTCGGATTGCAGGCGTCGCTGTTCGTAAGTGGAACCGACGACAATGGGAACCGGCAAGTGCTCCTTTTATAATTTCAAAAAAGGGTTCGTTGCCACCCCCTTGGATGGGTGTTTGCACGGCAGCCTCCCCTTTCCCTTCCCTTCGCACCCAGGAACCATGGCGGCCCGCGTGCCGGTCCTGTGCCTCCGAGTACGCGGAGAGTACCTTCTCGGGGCTCCGAGAGTATGCTTCGCCTCCTAATGCCCCAGGAGTTTTGGAACGGGGACGGAGCCGACCACCTCTACCACTTCCTCCGGGTGGATCTTCGTGTACTTCTCCACCAGCGATTCGCACGAAAGTCGGCAGATGTCTTTCACCAATGCCAACGTTGCACCGGAGCGAATCACCGCACTGACGCGGTAGCCTCGGAAAGCGTGGAAATCGACGACCGCTTCGCCGTCCGCTGTCGCGATGGTTGTTGGTAAATTTGCTGCTTCCAAGTCTTCTCGCAGCGTCGCGGCTGCTTTGTACCACCAGGAGCTTGAGTTGGACCACAGACGCCGAACAGCAGGTTGCTCTTTCAGCCATGGGCGAAGAATCTGCACGAACTCTGGGTGCAGGATGATCCGGTCGAGTTGTCGACGCTTGCTGATGGTGCAGTGAACTTGGACGAAGGGGGCGTCAACATCGAGACAGAAGCTTTCTGGCGTTAGGCTATTTAGCTCTTGGGCTCGGAGTCCTGTTTGCGACGCTAGGAGGTAGAGCCAGTACCGCTGTTCGCCAGTTAGGTTCCGGCGAGTAGGTCCTTTGCGAGTCGCTTTTAGGAGCTTCTCGAATTGCTCGTCGGTGAGGATTGCTCGTGGGCGACTATTGGTGGTGTCGCCTTTGATTTTCTCGACGCGTGCGAGGACGTGGTTGTCCCAGCGTTTGTTCTTGTACATCCAGTGGGACCAGACTCGCATTGCTTCCAGGTACTTGTTGGCGGTGTTGGTGGTGAAGCTGTCTTGCTCCTGGAGTGTCTTGATGGCTCGGGTCACTTTTACTTCGTCGACTTCGGCGTAGCTTTGGAACCCGGCGGCGCCGATTAGTCGCTTGATTCGTTGTTCCGTCTGCTGGATGTGCTTGGGAGAGTTTCCTTGAGCTTTTAGTATTTGGATGTACTCGTCGAGTGCTTGATGGATGGTGCCGTTGATCGTTGCGAGTTTGGGGTCTCGCTGCATCGCCAACTGTTGGATCTTGTCATCCACATACTTGATAGCCCGGCGGCTAGCGAGTTCCTTGTCGTACGTCTTGAGTGACACGCTACGGACTTTCCGCGGGGGATCGCTCAAGAGTCGAAATTTTTGCGTGTAGTTTTTGGCCAGTTGTCCGTGGCCGTTCTTGTAACGACACGGACTTCCGATCAGTTTGTATGGTAATAACATGATTCCCTCGCTGACTGATGCTCTTTTGGAAAATCCGTCCAGGGGATCACAGGTAGCGAGGGTTTCGGAATTCTCGATCGGGAAATCTTGGCTGTTTTTCAGCCCATTCGATAAGGTCTCTGAGCTGCCATCGCTTGCGTTTGCCGCGAAAATACGTGGGAGGGAAGGGTACGGCGAGGTCGGTTGCTTTCAAGATACGACCGAATGTACTCGGACTGACCCCTAAGATCTCGGCAGCTTGTTTCTGACCAACCAGGAGGCGGCCACCTTCTTCAACAACCGCGAAGCGGTCATCTTCTTCCAAGAGATCTTGAACAACTTCCAGAGGGTCTAAGAATGCCGTTTCGGCGTCTCGCCATTCTAAGAGGCGGCAGTGAAGCCACTTTCGGTTGCGACGGCCACCGATATACAGACCTGTGGGGAAAATTCGGTCCTCATTGTTGTCGGAGTCCCGCTTGTCGAGCGTTCGCAAGACGATTTCGAGAAAATCGGCGGCTTGTTCTCGGTT
>JBLHLE010001037.1:0-3427 GCA_047620805.1 Pirellulaceae bacterium | reverse complement strand
AGTATGCCTAGGCGACGGTGAGTGTTTCCTCGCAATCCTACGCCTATCGAACTGCGGTGGAGAATGGGCAGGCAAGCTGACAAGAGCTGCCGGTCCTAGTTCATCGCTTCAAAACTCGGTAACATGATTGGTCCCTGTGGTGTCGAGATAACTCTAGACGCTCCCTTGTGCAATCGACTTTCTTCCCGAGGAAACTGAATCGACGAGTGATTCTCGATTCGACGTACATGTCAACTTCTGATCTGCCTACTACCGATCTGCCTACTACCGATCTGCCTACTACCGATCTGCCTACTACCGATCTGCCTACTACTGATCTGCCTACTACCGATCTGCCTACTACTGAGGCCGACCAATTAGCCGACGACATATCCCCTGACGATGATATGGGTGAGGGCGAATTGCTGGAAGACTCCAATGACGACCTTTCCGTTGTCAGCTTGGATGGGCGGCGAGTGGCGTTTGTCGGGAAGTTAGGCGGGATGACCAAACGGGAAGCCCAACAAGTTGTTCGGCAGCATGGTGGCGTTCCCTTTGAGCGGATTGAAGAGGCCGTCGATATCATTGTCATGGGCGCGGATCACTTGCCGTTGAGTGACCCAGAAAGCTTGCTCGATGACGACCTCGAATCTCGCGCTGCTGCCGGTGAACTCGAGATCGTGTCGGAAGCGGATTTTTGGCAACGGCTTGGCATCGACGATGGTGATCAGTCGGAACGCAACTTGTACACGCCCGCAATGCTCGCCGACCTTATCGGGGTTTCCGTTGCGACGATTCGCCGTTGGCATCGACTGAATCTGATCGTGCCGACCCGCGAAGTTCATCGGCTGCCGTACTTTGATTTTCAAGAGGTAGCTACCGCGCGACGGATCGCCGAATTGCTTTCCGCTGGCGCTACGGTCGCCGCCATCGAAAAGAAACTTGCCGAGCTTTCTCAATTTTACCCCAACGCCGAGCGTCCGCTGGCGCAACTATCGGTGATCGTAGAGGGAAAACAAATCCTGTTGCGACAGGGCGAAGGGCTCATCGAACCTGGTGGGCAATTGCGAATCAACTTCGATTTGACCGAAACCGACGGCGGTGAGTGCGATGCGACGATAATGTTTCCGTCCGGCGCACCGCCGAGTGAATCGGAGCCCGTTGATTCTGGTCTATCTGCCGACGCGACTCCCGCCAACATGCTCAGCTGGGCTCACCAACTGGAGGACGATGGCGATCTGATCTCAGCGGCGGAAATGTACCGAGCCGTTTTGGCTGGTGGTGGTCCGAGTGCCGAAGTCTGTTTTCAGTTAGCTGATGTACTTTATCGGCTCGGGGATCTCGCCGCCGCGCGTGAACGCTATTACATGGCAATCGAGTTGGACGAGAATTATGTCGAGGCCCGCGCGAACCTCGGCTGTGTTTTGACGGAACTCGGACAGTTGGACTTGGCGGTAGCTGCGTTTCAGGGTGCGCTTGCGTTCCACGACGATTATCCCGATGTTCACTTCCATCTTGCCCGAACATTTGATGACCTCGACGAACCCGAGCAAGCTCGAGGACACTGGGAAGATTTTCTGCGTTTGGCCCCCGATAGCCCTTGGGCCGGCGAAGCGATGCATCGCTTGGACTTAAGCAACGACGAGGAGTTGAGTGAGTTGGAGTTAAATGGTGAGTTGGAGTTGCTCGGTAAATTAGAATTGCGCGATGAAATAGAATTGCGCGAGTTAGAGACGCGTAGCGAGTTGGACCCGGGCAACGAATGTGCTGCGGCAGACTAGCGTTATGTCGCTCGTTCAATTCACTGGTTGTTCGCTGTCATCCTGAGTTCGGCCGCTTCGCGAGCGGTTCTGCAGAAATTCATGGCTCACTGAGAATGGCTGTGACCGGAGTTGTGCTGGCGGCAACTGAATTCGTTACGCCACCCTGGTTTATTTCTCTTAAACTTTGACGGTTATGCGTGTTAATCGTTTTTTAACCGAGTTTGTTACCGATTTAACACCTTGAAAAACTGGGTCGGAAGCGTATTCTGGATGATTACTTTGCGGCCTGGCCGCCTGTTTGCTAAAGATCGTCGATGAATGAGATTCTCCTACATTACGAGACGGTAAATCCGATATCGTGGGCTTACCTGTCTTCGCTGCTTATGATCGGACTATTTTTCAAGTTCGGTCGCTTCTGGAGCGTGCGCAATCTCGATCTCATTTTGCTTATCTTGTTCGCTCCGGGTCTGTTACTTTTTCACTTCGGACGACAAGCGGAAGTGCAAGCGATAGAGACGATGGCGCAAGAACGCGCGCTGGAAAACATCCTGGAAGATCAGCCCGAACCAGAGAAGATTCCCGCGGCGGCACTGGAAGGCGCCATCGGCGAACCTGCCGGTACCGAACCGAATGACGAACCGAATGACGAGCCCAACGGCGATGATCCCGACGTCGATCAACCTGCAAACGAACCGTTGGAAAGTGACAGCACTGCTGCGGCCAGCGATGTTTCACCGATTGGTCTGGATCCCGCTGATGGTCGCGAAGTTGATTCGACTGGTACAGACGAGCGATCGATTGGAAATTCGGAATCGAATTCTCCATTGGTCGAAGCTGAGACCAACTCGACAATTGGCGATACGAATCCCGAACCCAGCGAGGGAGAAGATATAGCAGGCGAAGAAGAGGCGATTCTCACTCCAGGCCAGCAAGCTTTCGAGGCCAGTCACGCGACTCAACGAAACGGATTCGTTTGGTTGTTTATTATCAGCGCATTGATGTTGGTTCGACTACTGGTTGATCCGACGATGGTCCGCCGACCTTTGCTGGAACCAAACCTCTCCACTGGGGGCTTGGCGTTTATCGGTTGTTCGCTATTCGTATTCCTGATGGGGAACGTCATCAGCAGCACGCCATCGGAAGACGATTTGAACGGACCGCGGCGAGCCGAGCAGTTGTTGTCGGGTGAGAGCGACGAAAAAGATGGCGAGGAGTATTGGAAGCACGGACCTGGCTACGCTTGGTTGAATGTCTTGCCAAGTATCCCGACGATGCCGTTGTTACGCGGCGGCGAAAAAACGGCGGAAGCAGAGCAAGCTGCCTATGCGACGGCTGCAAAGACGATGGCGATCTTGGCTCACTTGGCCATCGTGATAGGCGTCGTCGCGGTTGGCTATGTTCATTTCGACAGCATTAAGATGGGGATTGGTGCCGCCACGTTGTATCTCATGTTGCCATACACGGCTCAAATGACGGGCCGCATTTTGCACGTGATCCCGGCAGCGTTGATGGTTTGGGCGATATTCTGTTATCGTCGCCCGTTGACCTCCGGTATTTTCTTGGGATTGGCAATCGGAGTGGTCTACTACCCTTTGTTCTTGTTGCCATTGTGGATCAGTTTTTACTGGCAGCGAGGCCTCGGCCGTTTCCTCATCGGCGCATCGTCGGTGTTAACGCTAATGGTC
>JBLHLE010001036.1:0-3428 GCA_047620805.1 Pirellulaceae bacterium | reverse complement strand
CTGTGTTCCATTGCCGATTTGCAGCTGGAATGTCTTGCCAAGTGGCAGTGTTTTGGTGATGTGGTCGTTGGCATCGAAGCGTTCGTCGTTTGTCTTGGCAGCGAAAACAGAATTGCCTGCGGCATCGAGCACAGTGATCCGGGCGTTCAACCGTTGGCCCTGGACGCTGGTAACTTGGAACATCACGCGGACGTGGCCCGCCGGAATTTTTTCGCCGCGATTGGTGTAACGGTCCGTAACATTGACCGCGCGAATGTAATCGATCCGCGGGTCCCAAACTAAAGGAAACGCGATGGGCGTCTTTTTCCAACTGGTGGCGTAGATAGCATTCAAAAACGAATCGCGATTGGCCTGCGACGCGCGTCCTAAAAACCATGCTCGGTCTAGATCGGCACCTGTTGGTTCAGCCGCGCCAGTGAAATGCCAGCCGTCGTCCCACACTTCGACCCACGAGTGATTTCCACTTTTGTCAGACCAGAGCGGAGTGCCCACGAAACGAGCGGGGATTCCCTGGGATCGGCAAGCGTCAATTAGCAATACAGTGAGTCCAGAGCAGGACGCCAATCCAGACTCGATAGATTCATACGGACTTTGATCCGCTTTGCGGCGCTTCGTCGAATACTTGACATTCAATGTCGGGAATAATTTCTGATTCAACATCGCAGCGGCTTGGCCAGGAGTTTTGGCGCCTTCCACCATTGGCTTGAACCGTTTGAGAAAATCCTCTCGCCAGTCGTCGCGGCGCTCGTTAATACTTGCGTAGGGCAAGACATCATTGAAGAACACCTCCTTGGGAATCTGTTCTTTCCAAGGAGACTGCTCCCAAGCTTGGTAGGCGAATTTTACATTGTTCAACAGATACTGAGCCGACAATGCCTGGAGGTCGCGCTCGGGCATATGACTGACGAGAAAACGCATGCCTTCCGCTTGTTCTTTGGAAACGTCTTTGAGGGCGTTCTCGATTTGCGATCGATTGTCTTTTGCACGCTGTAGTGCAGACTCGATCGCATCCTCAGCTCCCGCGATGGGTTGCACGACTACGAACAACAAGATCACAACAATGCTATGACAGAGCTTTTGCATAACGGTTTCCCACCGAGATAGATTGGTCAGTTTGAGTTCTCAAGTCCATCATTCTAGATAAACCGAGCCAAGAAAACCACGTAAAGAGTGGACGAGCTCGCTCGGGCTCTTCATAATCCTTGCCATAGTGACCCTGTGCGTCAGCCAAGCAGCGAGAATTACTCAACCAAAACGGCCGCAAAATGACATCTTACCGAATTTCGTTAGCAATCATACTTCTACTGACCGCCTCGTCTTGTCCCGCGTTTGCCGATGCGGACCACTGGGCGAAAATGAAACCAATCAAGCCGCAGCGTTATGTTTGTTACCAAGCCACCGAAACGCCAAAAATCGATGGCCGCTTGGACGACAAAGTTTGGAATGCCGCGCCGTGGACTGTCGAGTTCGCCGACATTGAAGGACCAGGGCATCCGCAACCAAGATTTCGTACGACGGCGAAGATGCTGTGGGACGCCGACTACTTTTACATCGCCGTACAGATGGAAGAACCTCACGTTTGGGGCACGCTGGTGAAACACGACTCAGTGATCTTCCACGACAACGACTTTGAAGTGTTTATCGATCCCAACGGCGACAACCATCAGTACTACGAATTTGAAATGAATGCGCTAAATACAGGTTGGGATCTTTTTCTGCCGCGTCCATACAGCGACGGTGGCAGTGCCGACGACGGCTGGGAGATTCCCGGTTTGAAAACAGCCGTTTATGTCGATGGAACTTTGAACGATCCAACCGATGTCGATAAAGGTTGGTCCGTTGAAATCGCGATTCCGTGGCGAACCTTGCAACAACACGCGCACCGCCCTGCCCCGCCGCGAAATGGTGACCAATGGCGAATTGACTTCTCGCGAGTGGAATGGGAGCACGAAGTAAAGGATGGCAAGTATCAGAAGGTAAAGGGCAAACGCGAAGACAATTGGGTTTGGTCGCCCCAAGGCATCGTCAATATGCATCGTCCGGAACGATGGGGTTACGTTCAGTTCTCTACCGCCAATAACACCAAAGAAGACGCGACGAATTTTCGAGCTGATCCGACCGAGGCCGGTCGCGAAGCACTGATGGAGGTCTACCATCGGCAGAAATCATTCAAGCAGAAGAACGATCGGTGGGCCACGTCCCTCGAAGAATTACAGACTCCCGCACTCTTCGCCAACTTTCCGAAACGACCGACATTTGAGCTGACAGACGGCGGCTATCACGTGACACTCGGAATCCCGCTGGGAGACAATCGAACTCACCAATGGCGATTGCGGCAGGATTCGCGATTGTGGCAAGTTGGCCGCTGGGAAAAACACGTAGACACAATCAAAGCAACTCTGAATCGCCAAGCGGCAGCTTGGAATCGAGGCGATATCGACGCCTTCATGCAGGACTATTGGAAGTCCGAGCAACTCACGTTTAGCTCGGGAGGTCAGACGACTCGAGGTTGGCAAGCGACCAAGGCCCGTTACCATTTGCGTTACCCTTCAAAGGAAAGAATGGGACACCTTACTTTCGGCAATCTCGAAGTCAGTGTTCTCGAAGAGACATCTGCCATGGTGCTAGGTCGCTGGCATTTGAAGCGCAAGGACGACGAACTGGGAGGCAATTTTTCACTAGTGTTTCGCCAAATCGATGGCCAGTGGGTCATCGTGCACGACCACAGTAGCCTGGATTATTCGTAACCCGACGCGTAAGCGAGGAAATCCGGCGAGTTTCCTCGCTTACGCGTCGGGTTACTATTGCGCGGTGTTTTTGGAAAGATGGCGACAAACTCATGTCCACAATCGACTTGCAACGAGCTAAGGTCTACTCATGAATAATCGGGGCTAGAGCAGTCGCGCGAATTGGATTATCGCTCGGCGGTGAATACGACGGCGTTGCCGTCATCGGCAGCTTCTTTATACAGAGCCGCGATTCGTTGCAGGGCAGTTTTAACTGTAGGCCAATCGTCCGACTCCTCCAGCACATCGCTGGGTAGCTCCTTGTGTTTGGCTTCGAGTTGCGAAACATCCGCTTTCGCCAGTGCTTCAGCGACGTGTCGCACCATATCTGGGCGTACTAAAACGACAAAGCGATCGGCTTGATGATACAAGTGACGACCGCCGAGAATGGTGTGATTCAATGGTTGCTCTCCAGCATTCGGGTCGATGGACCCATCGGAGAGGCAGCGGTGGATAGGATTCCAGTTTTTTTCGAGATCGAGAATGCAGCCCGTAAATCGCTTCTCTTCCGACTCTAGGAAACCGTTAACCGTCGCGATGATAGACTCGGGGTCTCTGTTTGAAAACAGGACTTTTGCATCATCACGACTCAATGAAAGTAAAAAACCTGGAAGGGTCAAAACGGTGTTCCTTTGCATGAAT
>JBLHLE010001035.1:0-3432 GCA_047620805.1 Pirellulaceae bacterium | reverse complement strand
GTACAGGGTCGTCCGTACAGGGCCGCCCCGTAATGTGCAATTCGAACTCGTCTCGCCGTAGATGGAAGGATGGAATTTATGTGAAGTTCACATTCCTTCCGAACCCTTACCTAGTCCGCATCGCTGCTCAATGCGGTTGGACGAACGGGACGAGGAGCTACCGGTCTTTGGTCTTATACCACACGTTAAGGCAAGAGGACGCTACAAAGTCCGTGAGACGAGTCGTTGTAGAGTTTGGTCGTTCCAGCTGTATCGGTCGCGCAAACGATTGTGAATTCAATTCACCGCTGCGATTAGGGCATTGCGGGTTACGTGACTATGGCGAGTTAGTGGATTCTTTCGTTCAGTGAGCATTGCCCCTGTCAAAGCGGGGGACACGTCGGAAGAACACCGCGATCGCTTTAATAGTCGCGACCGTCGCAATTGTTTAGGCTCTTGCAAAGTCTGTCTGTTGAATTCGTCTACTGCCGCTCGTCGCTGTCCGGGATAACGTACTTTTGTCGTAAGTGACTTTAGGTCCATCAGCTGATTTTCCGAAGAGATCGATTCCCCAAAGAGATGGTCTCTCGACGCGCAAGGCAGAAAGTTCAAGACCCATGTACGATGCAGCAACAGTCGCACTGGCAGCCCAACGTCAGGCTCAGAGTTTTCCTCTTAGCCAAAGCAAACAAGTTGGCCGTGAGCCGGAGAGATTTACTCCCTACGAACCGAGGACACTCGAGGAAACGGGTTTGACGCGGGTGAATATCGAAGGCTTGATCCTGAAGTATCTGCAGAGCTGCGGCAACGCGAATGGGCGGGAGATTTCCGAGCAGGTCAAGCTACCATTCGCATTGGTGCGTGAAATTCTCTCCGCGCTCAAGTCCGAGTTGTTGGTCGCCTATAAGTCCGAGGCGGCGATGAGCGACTACGAGTACGAGCTCACTCCGAGCGGTTTCGATCGCGCGCGGCGACATATGGATCGCTGCACATACTTTGGCGCGGCGCCAGTGCCGATTGAGGACTATTTCCCATCGGTCGCACTGCAGTCAATTCGCAACTCGAAACCTCGAATCGATACGCTCTGTAAAGCCTTTAGCGATCTAGTCGTGCCGCTATCGATAGTGAGTCAGGTCGGACAGGCGTTGAATTCCGGTAGGGCCCTATTTCTTTATGGTGCTCCAGGGAACGGAAAGACGAGCATCGCCGAACGGGTGATTCGCGCGGTTGCCAGCGAAATCTGGATTCCTCGCACCATCTCCATTACGGGTGAAATCATTCGCCTCTACGACCCTAGCTGTCACGAAGCGGCGTCTAGCGAGCTCGATCCCGATTCTCTGCCGGAGGGGCGGCGTATCGACGAGCGGTGGATCCGAATCAAGCGGCCGACGATCATCGTCGGGGGCGAACTCCACTTGCGACAACTCGATTTCCACATGAACGAGCAAACGGGGATCAACGAAGCCCCGATCCAACTGAAGAGCAACGGCGGTTCCTTGGTAATCGACGATTTTGGTCGTCAACAATGTTCGAACGCCGAGTTGCTCAATCGTTGGATCGTTCCCTTGGAAAAAGGGCACGACTATTTGACGTTGGCTTCCGGTCGGCAATTGCAGGTGCCATTCGATCAATTCTTGATGTTCGCCACGAACTTGCTGCCTCGGGATCTTGTCGACGAAGCTTTTCTGCGACGGATTCCCTATAAGATCCAAGTCCCCAATCCATCGATAGCGGATCTGCACAAGCTGTTCGGTAACATCGTGGCGGACTACGGTTTCGAGTACGACGAGGCGTTGGTTAACTACTTGTTGCGGTTTCATATCGTCGAAAAGAAGCGACCTCTGCGGTCGTGCTTGGCACGCGATATACTGGAACTCGCGCACAACTTCTGCGAGTTCCACCATCAACCTTACCAGCTGACTCGCGAGGTCCTCGATATCGCGGTTACCAACTACTACGCTGGTCTGTAGAACGACCCAGAGTAAAGTTTTACCGCTCGGTCGTGATTTGATGCAGAGTCAGCTCGCTGGCTCGCTGTTGCTCTTCTTTGAGTCGTTGTTCGTTCTTGCGATTAGCTGCTACCGCAAACTGCTCGGCCGCTGTTTCCATGAGTCGGTAATGGACGTTGCGTTGCCGCGGAGTGAACCCCAGTTCCTGGATGCATTCGCGAATCTCGTCTAGAGTTAGGAAGTGAACAGTGCCCGCTTCGGCAACGACGTTTTCTTCGATCATCAAGCTGCCCATGTCATTCGCGCCAAACAAGAGTGCGAGTTGTCCGATCCTCATTCCTTGAGTCACCCAACTGGATTGAATGTTGTCAATGTTGTCGAGGTAAAGTCGCGAGATTGCTTGGGTTTTAAGGTACTCAAACGATCCGACCGGGTGGATGTCGGACATGTCGGTGTTGTCGGGCTGAAAGGTCCAACAGATGAATGCCGTAAAACCACCGGTTTCGTCCTGCAATTCGCGGAGACGTCGCAAGTGTTCGACTCTTTCTTCCAGCGTTTCGATGTGTCCAAACATCATGGTGGCGGAACTGCGTCCTCCCAGTTCATGCCAAACTCGCATGACGTTGAGCCAGTCGTCAGTCATGACTTTGCCCCGAGTGATTTCGCTGCGAACTCTATCGACGAGTATCTCGGCACCGCCACCTGGCAGGCTACCCAATCCCGCGGCCTGGAGCCGTTCGAGGACTTCGCGAAGTGAAGCTTTTTCGATTCTGGTGAAGTGATGGATTTCTGGTGGGCTAAATCCGTGGACGTTAATTTGCGGGAAGTTGGTTCTGATGTCCGATAATAGTTCTTCGTACCAGTCCAATTTGAAGTCGGGGTGCAGTCCCCCTTGCATAAGAATTTGATCGCCACCAAGTGCTGCAGTTTCCTCCACTTTCTTGAGCAGTACTTCGCGCGGCAATACGTAGCCCTCAGCGCTTTTAGGGCTGCGGTAGAACGCACAGAAATCGCAGACTGCAGTGCAGACATTGGTGTAATTGATGTTGCGATCGATGTTGTACGTTCTGTAGGGCTCGGGGTGAAGACGCTCAGTGACCTTGTTGGCAGCGTTTCCGATTGCCGCGAGGTCGTGCGACTTCATCAACTCAATCGCTTCTTCATCGCTTATGCGTTCGCCAGCGACGGCTTTGTCGAGTATCGTCTGAATCATGGAACTGCGTATCCGATTCGATGGGGACCTTCGTGAAATAATTTAACTCCATTGGGGGCAAGACCAAGTGCTGATGCTCGATCGTAAAAGAGCTGCAACCCTTGTTGCTCCCTGTCTCCGAGATTGAAGTAGAGGTTGTCTCGAAGGTAGCGGTGGCTGACATCCGCGGACAATCCGACGGCGCCGCACTCTTGATCGGCGATCTGTCGCAAGTCTGCCACTCCCAGATCGCGGGTCTGGCGAAAGACGTCTTCCAGCCCCTCTAAATCCGCGTCGCGATGGGCTACCCAC
>JBLHLE010001034.1:0-3433 GCA_047620805.1 Pirellulaceae bacterium | reverse complement strand
GTGCGACTGTTGTATGGCCGTATTGAATTTTCTTCTGTTGCGTTACGGCAGTGCGACCGTTGCTTCGCCTTCTGCTTTGGTACAGTGTGATCTGTATTGTTTGCCGTCTATCTCATCGGCAACAAAACGCACTGATGCATCGGCCAAGCAGAAATCAGCTCCGGTTGGGTGGCGACTGCGAAAGGACATTACCTGAGGCCAAGAGTTAGGAGTCGGAGGCGAAGGGAAATAGTTTAAAGGGGCGTGACAGCTGGCATAGTCGCCGTTGCTGTAGTAGGCGGTCGAATGATGATTGTGGTCGGGGACGTCTTCGCCAATCATGAACGTGTTGCTCGTACCGTCCTGAATGTCGTTCATGCGAATTGGCTCTTGGTAGTTGTTGCGGTAGAAGATGCCAGTACAGCCAACTCCGTTGTGACAATCCGGCGTTCCTTCCCAAGCATTTCCCATTCGCGTATCTCCAATCACGCCTTTGTAGCTGGTTGTCGCGACTTCAATGCCCGTCCACTGGAATTCTTTAAACGAATTTTGGCGAGCACCGTTGTCCGACGGGCACTTGAGAATCGCTACTTGAGTTTTCATCTGTTCGAGGCAGGCGCGGAGCCCACCACCCGAAAACATGTCGCCATCAAAACAGCTGGTGGCAACACCCCCCTGAACTACACTCCCCTGAACCACACCTCGTTCAAAGGCGTCGTACAATGGCTGTTCTTCCATGAATGGGAGGATGCTCACAATCCAACCCTTGCCGTTTCGCTCCGCCGTCGGTCTTGGACCTGATTGCCAAGGGCCGATGCTAATCGGAAACATGCCAACTGCGTCGTGGTAGTGGTGAACGGCTAATCCGAGTTGCTTGAGGTGGTTTGCACAGGTTATCCGCCGGGATGCCTCTCTGGCCGATTGCACGGCCGGAAGCAACAAGGCAACCAGAATTCCAATGATCGCAATAACGACCAACAATTCCACTAAAGTGAACCCTTTACGGTGTTTGTGTTCGGTCACGCTTCGTCCTTCCATTGAGAGAGGTACCTTCCATTGAGAGAAGTACCTTCCATTGAGAGAAGTACCTTCCATTGAGAGAAGTACCTTCCATTGAGAAGTGGCTCCGAGCTTACGATCGGCGTCGGGAAGATTACATTCGCCTGAACTCTATTCTAACACTGGTTTTAGTAAAATCTTGCCAACGTGGCAAATTTTGGAAGCGTAAACTGGCCATCGCGTAACCGGAAAGTTGCATTTCCTGATCTGCAGTTCAGCAAATATCGATGGTATATCATGAAGGTGTGAGATCCAACATCGGGGGCGAGGTGCGAAATAAGCTGACAAGAATCGCGAAGTTTGTCGTAGCGGCGGTAATGTGCGTGATGTTGGCATTGGCACAACTCGCGGTTGTCGCTTCACGGACAGAGCAGAAATCTAAAGGGGTCGCACAGAAATCTAAAGGGGTCGCAAGCCAATATTGCGGAAAGCTGGCGAGCCTAGTGAAGCAATCTAACGCAGCTTCAGTGGGATGACATAGTCGACTTTTGCGTTGGAGAGAATCGAAGCAACGCGTTGAGTCGACTTGACTATATTCCCACACTTGCTGGAGAAACTCCTTCCGACCCATTTGATCCGACCTACGCGGCATGCTCGTTGAATCAATGCAAAACCGGCTTGCCGATTATGCAGGCCAGCTACTTGATTCAAGCGAGTCTAAGCCACAGAGCGAATAACGAAAGAACAAAGGGGTCGGGAGCAGATTCGCCTGTGACCTGTGCCCCTTTCCGTTTCCTGAGAAGACTCGCGTTCCAATCCGTTCTCCAAACAACGAGTCAATCTGATCATTAGATTTGGAGTGCGGTGACTCGTCACCACTTTCGTTTACCAACAGCTCAAGCTAATGGCAGACGTCCCTGCACGCAAACCGCCAATAGACGAGAAAGCATAGACAGGCCGGAGCATTCTAAGGTTAAAGCCCAAACTCCGCTAAACAACTGGATTCAAAAGTCGTTCATTGGATCGCTTCCGCACACTCATAGGACAAATTGTTCCTTGGTTAAGGTAGGTACTCCAATTTCCGCAGGAACGTCTCCACCTCTTGCGTACTCGGCTCCAAAAACGCTGGCTGCAACATAAAACCGTGGCCGCCGCCTTTGTAGATTTTTATTTGAAACTCCTGACCGAGCGACTCTGCCTTGGCTACGAACTTAGTTTGGTACTCGTACAAATGATCCCGTTCACCGAACATGATCAGCGTCGGCGGCAGCGGCTCTTTGGTGAGAATTCGCGACGCGGACATCTTTAGCGCTTCTTCGGCCGGATGAAGCAATTGCCAGTCGCGCTCGTTGAACATTTGCATGATCGCTTGGAAGCTCTTGATTTCCGGCTCGTCGATTCCGCCTTGATTGCCGAGCGTCGCGGCGAGTTTAATGAGGTCGGCGCGGTGGCTGAGCGGCGTGGCGTACTGGTCGGTAGTGTTCTTGATGAACTTCGTGAGCAGCGGCAAGTATGACGGGGCGTCGACCTTCGTTTTCTCAAGTAGCAATTCCGTTTTCACGTACCAGATGTCAACACCGTCGAAAGCTGGACAATACAGCACCAAGGCATTTGGCCGATGCGATACGGATTTGTCGTCCTGCGGGTCCTCAAACGCTTTGTTGATATAAGACTGAAGCGCAAGATCGCCTCCGCCGGAAGTTCCCGTGGCGACGATTCGACCGGGGTCGAGTCCGAGTTGCCCGGCGTTCTGTCGCAAGTAGCGGATTACACTCTTCGTATCCTCAACTTGGTTCCGAGGCTTCGCCGCCTTGGCAATTTCCTCAAGGCTCATGCCTGGCAATTTCCCTGAGTTCACGGCGGCGAGCTGCGGCTTGATGATCACCATGCCCAACTTCCTAAAATGCTCGCGCTGCTCAGGGATGTTGCAACGAAAGATGACCAAAGCGGAACGCTTATCTGTCGCCTTCCAACCATTCGGATAGTAAACCGTCAGCGCTCGACGTGGTTCCTGTTTGTAGACGAACGCGATGGTTTTTACGCGATCTTTCTCAGTCTTTGAGTCTTCGTCGCCGTAGCTGAGATCGGTGCTGAAACTCGTGAATAAAAGGACAAAAACGATCGACAGTAGGTCATAAGATTTTGTCATCATTTTCCTCGCTGCAATTCTGTTCGACTATGAGTTGTTCGGCAGCCAATTGGATCTCGCTGATTTCGCAGACCAGTTGCTTGGCAATAAATTGCGGGAGCACAAGGTGATAGCGACTCGGAGCAGAGAGGTCTGTCCCGACTTTGTAAAGATTCTACAGCTTCGAACCTAGCACTGCCAGCGATCCGGATTTGAGAAGGTCATCCAGGAATTCGAAATCCAATGAACCATGCATTCGGAGTACAGGCTAGAATCTGGTTTGCACGTCCGCCCAGCCGAAGCGACAAAAACGCCTGGAAAACGTAC
>JBLHLE010001033.1:0-3435 GCA_047620805.1 Pirellulaceae bacterium | reverse complement strand
CAACAAGTCGTTGAGAGTCCCCCCGCCGAAAACTCCTGGGACATTGTCCCCAGACGCGACAATGCCGAAGAACTGACACTGGACAAGCAACGTTTACCGCTGGATGCATTCAGCTTGGAATTAGAAGCGGTAATCGACACCCTGGCCAACGACATCGCACAGATTTGGTAGTTCGCGATCAGCCCGAGTAATATTTCGAATTGTCGCTCGTGAAAACCCTTCGTGGGCCTACGACCGAATTGCCGACGCCCTCGGGAACATAGGTCGCAAAGTGTCTGATAGCTCTGTGAGCAACGTACTCAAACAACACGGCATTGCTATCTGCCCTCCCGTCACCTGTCGAAGCAAAATTCGCGAGGTCACAGCCCGGAAAGAGAAGACAGAAGACTACTTCTGGCCCTTCTTCTTGGGCTGCTTCACCTGAGCCCGGTCCTCTTTGCTGACGCTGGAAAGGCGGGTCTTGGCGAGTCGCGCCAAAGTGGCCTCGAACTGTCCCTTGACGGCGCGCTCCGGTTCTGAAAGTGCGGAGTCCGCAAGTTCTTCCCCGTCAAACGGACCCTTGTAGCGAATCAGCTTGGCGTCGCTACCGTCGGTTTTGGCGAGCAGCGAATACTGCTTGTTGCGAACCATGACCTGGCCTCGGTACCAGATGTAGATCCAGTCTTTCTGGCGGGCACCTGCGTTGTCCTTGAGTATCGGAACGATGCTGGAACCGTCGCCCGGATAGTTCGCCGGCAGCTTGGCGCCAGTAACTTCGCAGAGCGTCGGCATCACGTCACAGAACTCGACCAGGTCGTCGACGACGCGTCCGGTCTGCTCAATGCCTGCAGGCCAACTTACAATGCACGGCGAGCGCGTTCCCTCGTCGGTCATCGTGCCCTTGCCACCGACGACCTTTGTGCCGTTCCACGGAGTAACGATCGGCTTGTCGGTGCCGTTGTCGCCCGTGAAAATCAGCAGCGTATTGTCGCGGACGCCGGACTTCTCAAGCTGCGCCACAATTTGCCCGACCAGTTTGTCGGCGTAGTTGACCATGTCGCGAAAATGCCGCTGCGGGTCGTTGCGATCGCCTTTGTAGGTGGTGGAGCCGAGCCGCTCCGGGTCCCAGTCGGTGGAATTCGGCGTTGGATCAAATGGACAGTGGGTGAGAATCATCGGGTAATAAACGAGAAACGGTTTTTCCTTGTTCTTGTCGATGAATTCGCAGACAAAGTCGGTACAGACCTGCGGCCCGTAGTCGCCACCGATGAAGTCCATTTCCTCGCCGTTGAACTCTAGTAACGGATTGACGAAACGCCGATCATACGTCTTACCGTTGGCTTTCGACCGCCCGCTACGCGTGTGCTGCCAGAGACAGGATTGCTCAAACCCAAAATGCTGCGGGGCGTCCGTCTGCTTGCCCAACTGCCATTTGCCGGCGATGCACGTTGCATACCCGGCCGCCTTCAGTTGGTGTGCAAAGGTCGTTTGCCCGCGATCGAGAAGCCCAAACTTGACGTAGTTCCGAACATTGTATTGCCCCGTCATGATCTTCGCCCGCGACGGCGTACAGATCGGGTTGGCGAAACAGTTGGTGAAGCGAACGCCTCCCTTAGCCAGCGCGTCTAGATTCGGCGACTTGCAGGATTCACTGCCGTTGACCGACAAAGATTCGTAGCCCATATCATCCGCCATGATCAAAATGACATTGGGGCGTTTGCCCACGGCGCTCGGCTCCGCAGCCGCCACGACCGCCACGACCGATATCGAGAGAAGCAACAGTATCGCGATGACTGAGACCGCCCTGAAAGCCGTGAGCGGCGCGAAAGCATCCACTACCGCCAACTTGCTTTTGCTCGTTCTCATTTTCGTATTCCTCACCTGTTGCCGTTTTAGTATTTTCGAACTGTCTATCCTAACAATACCTATTCCAACAAGACATCCAGGCAAGGAATGTTCATTGAAACATTCCTTGAAATTCTTATTCTTCTTAATCTTAATCCCCAACCAATTCGTCAGCGACATTGAATGCTTCGCGCGAGCGCAAAACTCCGCACTGCCCAAAAGTCTAACTGCCTCTTTCGACTACCGGCTGTTGTGCTCGCGCGAGGGGTTCTATTGAGAGCCGACTTGGTGTGAACAAAGATCGGGAGCAGATACGCTGGAAATCCTGAAAGAATAGTCAAGGCTACTTATGCTGACGCCACTCTTGATCGTTGCTTGGTCGTCACTTCTGTGGATCTTGGGGGCTTGATTCCCAAGCTTCTCCTGGAGTTCTTTGCGCCAGATCGGGTTTGCGTCGGCTCGTTGCGAAGTCTACTTCCAATGCCCAACTAGTGTCGTCCATCTTTCGTCGGCTCGCTTGGCAGTTAGCGTGACCTTCGTAACATCATTCGGTTTAAGCTGCTCTAGCGTAACAGACGAGCGACGTCTGAAGTCGCCCAGAGATCGGATTCCGGCATTGCCATGACAACTCACACACTGTGTCATCCGGGTGGCCGGACTTGTTTCGCCTAATTCAAAGGGATCTAGCTTCCCGCCATCGAACGGATTAAAAGTCTTCCAGCGGCCTTCGTCTCTACCAATGGCCTTCATCACAGCGTTGCCTCGCATCAGCTGTCTTGGCTGCATTACGAATTCTGTCACGCACTGCGTGGGACTCGGTCTGGCATCCCGAGCGCTTCTCGTCACGTCGAGATAAGCTCGCAATTGGATACCGAAGACTAGAGGACTGAGCACCATTTCCTCTTTGTCGCTAATGAGCAACGCGTGCTCGGTCAGCGCGAACTGAGTTCCAACCGGGAACACTTCGCCTCGGTTGATCCCGTCAATGCTTGCGATCGTCGCCTCGCGACCTCCTGGTGCTTTTACGAATTGAAAAAACGCTGAACGCCAGTTCTGGAGATGCGAGTGTGTGGTCGGACGTTGGCCCGCTCGTCCTATGCAGACCCACGAACTATTTTCTGCATACAGGTCGGCTGGCAAAAATTGGGCAAGATGATCGTTGGGGTCATGCTTCACCGCGAAATTGCCAGATTCGATGGTGGCGAGTCCCGTATTGGGAAGTGCCAGGATCTTCTCTTTGGACAATGCCAACCGCTTGATCAGCGATGCAATTCGCGCTTGGAGCTTGGCTCGATTGGCATTGGGTTTTCGTTCAACACTATCGGGTCCGGGCATTGTCGCGTCAAAGATCACCCACAGATGGCGTTGCAAAATCGCCTTCTTGATGTCGCTGTATTTCTCGATTGTCTCCTGTTGCAGCGATTCGAACTCTTTCAGCGCAGCCTCGAGTTTCTCGAAAGAAGCTGGATCGAAGGGAAACGCCGAACGACCGAAAACCAACGGTACGGGTTCATCGTGTCCGTATACCTTGCCATCGACCGCTTGCCGGAGCATGATGGCATCGTAAAGGGTGTCATAGGGATCCTTGGCCGCGTGAGAAAGCGTGATTCC
>JBLHLE010001032.1:0-3435 GCA_047620805.1 Pirellulaceae bacterium | reverse complement strand
GCCGGTGAGCTGTTTACCGGATACGGTAAATACGTTCACTTGGGCAAACGCCTTCTCGATCAGCTTGGATGGACGTATCACGGAATCAACCAGCTGTTCGCCAGTCAGTTTCTTTTTGAGCTCGGCCAAGTTCGGACCGAGTCGAGCAGCACCAGTCGGTGGATCGTGACAGGCGAAACAAGCAGCTGTCGACTTGTAGAACAGCTTCTTACCTTTTTCGACATCGCCATTGGAAATCGCGACATTAGCGAGTTCGGCCGAAGGCGTACTGAGTAGTTCGTCTTCGAGTTCCTTGTTTGAGAACTCCGGATCGACGCCCAGATCCGTCAGAGACAGCGATGCTTCCAACGGATGCAACGCCAGCAATTCGTCGGGCTTCCAGAAAATCGTACGATCCAAATTAGCACTGCGAATTTTCTTCACGGTCTCCGCACTAATCGGCGAAGCCTGATTGTCCCAAGTGTTGCGGACGAAGGTCAGGACTGCAGCGAGCTCCTTATCGTTCAGCATTTGGCCGAACGCGGTCATGGGCGGAACACCTCGCGCGGGATCGTAGGTCCTGCCATTGACGGTGATCTTGCCCCACAGGCCATGCAACGCCATCTTGACCAAACGATCTTCACTGCCCGTTACCCATGGACTGCCAACGAGAGACGGATACACGGTGCCCATACCTTTGCCGTGCGGCTGATGGCAGGTCATACAGTGCGAATGTCGTTTGAAGACTTCGGCACCTAACTTGTAAGCCTCTTGGTCAGCAGCACTAAGGTGTTTCGGCGGATCGAAAACCACTTCCACCTCAGGTTCGGCATCTGCCATTCGACCGCCCGTGGCATCGACGTTGTACCAAAAGTGCTTAACGGTATTGGCCGCTACTACCGCGTGCGGAACCGTCGAGTTCAGCAGCGTGTTCAAAAGTTTTTCATCGCGAACATTGTGTTGCTGATGCATCCACAGTGCTTCGAGCAGGTGGTGAGCTTCCTTCTCGTCGTTAGGATTGAAACCCTTCATCCATTCGCGAGTGGCCGCGACAACTTCAGCTGAATCCCGACCACTCAATTCGACGCGGGTTCGATGGCGCACGCCATCAATTGGGTGCTTTAGGTTTTCGAGCAGCGCTGCGATAGGTTGACCATGAATTTCGACGGGTTCCTGTAGCGGACGCCCTTTCACAGATAGGCGAACAATGCGGCCATGGACATGGTCGCGATTAGGGTCGCGAATGTTGTGCTGCATGTGGCCGATGATCACGTTCTGCCAGTCGGACACATACAACGCCCCATCTCCACCGATAACGGTGTCAGTCGGACGGAAGTTCTTATCGGCACTGTCCAGAAGTACGGTACCCGGAGTTCCCCAAACATTACCGATCGGACGCTTGTCGTCGCCGTCAAGATCGAGATTGTAAGCTTTGATGCCTAGGAAACCAATCGTGTTACAGATCAGGAAATCGCCCTGTAAATCCTCTGGAAAGTGTGTCGAAGACATAATGGCGTTGGCGGCAACAGGACGGAATTCCTTGTTGAGCAAGGTATGCATCCGGAATCCCTTACCCTCGGGACGAACTTGAAAGGACCGACCGCCCGTGCCATCGTTGGCATAGCAATAGCCCCAATAGTCGAAGGCAGTACCATGCGGGTTGGGCGAGTTGCCGGCGTGCGGAGTGATCGTAAACCGTCGAGGATCAAAACGATACATTCCCGAGGCGCCAATGTTCAGGTTTTGCTTCCAAGGCGTTTCGTGGTTGTGTACCAGGAAAATACCGCTTTGCCAGTAGATAGCGCCATCGGGTCCGTAGACCAGATTGTTCGCGGCGTGGTGAGTATCAGCTGTTCCCAAACCCTGTAGCAGCGGATAGCGAACGTCGGCCTTGTCATCGCCGTCAGTGTCTTTCAGAAACAATAGGTCGGGACCGGAAGTGACAACCACACCACCACCCCAGAACTCAAAGCCAAGCGGGTTGTGTACGTGTGCAAAAATGATTCGCTTATCCGCTTTGCCGTCTTTATCGGTGTCCTCAAAAATCATCAGGCTGTCGTTCATTTTCTTGCCTGGTTCCCACTTCGGGTAGGTATTCCAGCTTGCCGCCCAGATACGACCTTTGCTATCAACCTGCATCTGAACAGGGTTTGCCAGATCGGGGAATTGGACCTCCGAAGCGAAAACGTTCAGTTCCATACCGGCGGGGACAGTAATCTTTGCGATGCTCTCTTCAGGAGTGAGGTAGTCGACATTACCCTCTTTTGCGGCACTGGAGCTCTTGCTGCCACCACCCACATTAGAGATCACTTTGATCGGCTTCGGCACGTTGCTATCGTCGACCTTTATTTTCTTACCAGCGGCAGCAGCCCAGATTACTTTGTCACGATTGGCCGTCTTGACGTCCAGCATTGTCAACTCATGCTTCAGAACATCTGCATTGCTTTGACCATCTACAAAGCGAAGACCGGATCGACCGCCCCAAACATCGTTGCCGTCAGTCGCGTGGAAGCGATTGTGCCAATGCCAGTTCTTGTCTTCGACAGCAGTGCGAATTTCGGGGAGGTTTTCCGTAGCAGTTCTGCCTTTACCAAGCAGGCCACGGGAAATGATATTTGCGAGTCGACGATAACCAACTGCGTTGAGGTGGACACCATTGACGGTGAAACGCTCTTGACTGGATTCGAACAATTGAAAGGTCGGCGAGAAGAGGTCAACAAATGTAACCCCAGCTTCTGCCGCAGCTCGTCGTGTGGCATCGGTGATCGCAGCAAGGTTGCCGTTTTGCTGAATACCATCGGGCAAGTTTGGATCGCCAGTGTTTTCAAAAGCAATTGGACTGAACAGTACAAACCGCAAGTCCTTCCCTTTTTCTTTTCGCCAATCACTGAAAGTCTTCACGAATTTCACCAGCTCGGCTTTGTATGCTTCAGCCGCATCTGGTCCGGCAAATGACTCGTTGTAGCCATAGAACGCGAAGATCACATCTGGTCCCACGAGATTCAGATATTCAGCATCGCCTGTAAAGCCTTGGTTACGAGGCCTCTTGTTAACCAAGTCCCCCGAAAAGGCCATGTTACGAAAACTTACATCGAGTCCTTGCAACTGACTCTGCAAGACAGTTTCGACCCAAGGCTCGTGCTGCATTCGATCAGCCAAGCCGTTGCCGTAGATAGCCACCACATCATTCTGTTTGAGGGCGAATGGAACGGGCGTTTTCGGTGCTTGTGCATCGCCTGTCTGCGTCAGGACGCAAAATACGAGCACTAGAAATAAGCATTTTTTTAACATTGTGCTGCTTCTCGGGGTGATATTTTTGTAACTAGGTCTGTTCCGCGTCTTGCCGTTCGCTCTAGCCACGACGACAACTTTCTGGCGAAAATACGCGGAAAAAAGGCAGGGCTAGGGCCGCAAAGACCTCTTAGCTTCCCTAACATCTTACTCTGATAAGTGGTA
>JBLHLE010001031.1:0-3447 GCA_047620805.1 Pirellulaceae bacterium | reverse complement strand
GCCATTTGTTGTTAGCGCAAAGTTCGTTGGCGTTGCGATGTTATTTATCTGCCCCCACAAGAAGTCGTGGCGTTGCGAAATAAAATTCAAATGGCCGGCAAAATTTTGAGTTGGCAGTAACTGCCCAAACTGGTTCGTCCAATGTGACATGTAGGACGAGTTGTACGTCGTGGTCAACATGTCGTACACGTGGCCGTAGTACATGTGAGCCCGCGTCGGAACTGCGATCAATTTATTCAGCTCGGAACTTCCAGCGATCGAACGTGTCGTGCTGAGGAAGGCGTCGAGATCGTGCGGAAAATACAGCACTTTGCCGTCGTCGGGGCGAATGTAAAACTGTGCATTATGACGGTCGTTTTGCCCAAAGTTGTCGCCTGCTCCGCTAACGGTAGCGAGTGCGAAACCACGTAGCCATTGGTCGACATCAATAAAATCGTCGATCGTGCTGTCGAAGGCATTACCCGTAAGACTCATCGTTTGAAGGAACGGAATCAACTGCGAAAAATCATCCTGCTCCCGATTGTTCTTGATCAGGAAGTTCCAACGGTACGACTCCGGGTCGCTCCCCATGTTCCCAAACAGCCCCGCCTGAACACCATCGGGATTCGGCAGTTTGTAGCCCTCGGCATTGGCCGTCGTCGGGAAGTAAACAAGCTCGTATTCGAATAACCGCCCCGCTCCACCGTTCGTAAACTGAGCGTCGAGCATGACGTCGGTGTATCGGCCCAACTGCAATTCCGCGCTGCCCGTATGTTCCGCTCGGGGCGTGATGATGTGAATGAGATCATTGTATTCCGCAGGCACCATACCGGCGTGAGCCGACACTTGATGTGTCAACAATTCTTGCTGTCCAAATCCAGTGCTTTCCGATCGGTCAAGCGCCAGTGTATGATGCACGCCGCGGAACAATTGCTCCGAATTAAACCGGACATTGAAACTTAGTCGCCCCGTAACAGGTCGCGCTCGTTCACTGCCACTCAGTCGGATTCCGACGTCGTAATAGACCTCCGACTCGTCGTAAATCACCGTAGCACCGATTCGGTCGTTGCTCATGAGGTGTATATCAGTATGCAAGAGGTCGGCGTCAACGGGCGTCAAGATCAGCCGCATATTGTGCAGGCCGGCCGTGTTCGCCTTGCCGTCGTTGACCTGGAATAGCGCTCGCGATTCGACACCTTCGCGAGGATAGCTGGCGGCATTGCCAAACACATCCTCGGCCGTCACGTAGAACTGCACAATCGCCCCCGTGTTCTGCGGCGGAATCACACCTTGATAAGTCGAACCATTTAGATTCATTGCCGCGGTGTTCCAAACACCACCATTCACTGAATACCACAGCTCAACCTCATCGACGCCATCGATGTCGGCGGCAGCAACACTTACCGTCACTGGCTCGACGTTGTGCGGCACTGCGGGCGAGTGCATGAACTCCGTGAGAATGGGTCCGTCGTTCGCGACAGATTGCGAATTGACCTCGCCCGGCGTGCCGTTAACCTCCGGGCGATCGATTACTGTAGTCTGAGGCAACCGGTTAAAGTACAGCCGCGAGTTAAACAGGTTGGTTCCGGATTCCCACTTCGCATCGAACGAAATCCTATAGGTTAGGCCGTTTTGTATCGTCGATGTCAGCGTCGTTGCCGCATGGTTGTGCATGTGCTCCGTAGCGCCCGTGGCAACATACCGCAGCACTTGATTGTTCGCGTCTTCTGGATCTAAGACGACTTCACCGTGCCGTTGATTTCCCAACAGACGCCAACTAGCGGGTGAGTCGCCAAGGTTGTCGATTTCGAAACCGCTATTCAATACTTGTTCCGTGGCAGCTCCCAATGGATCTCGAATGACGCTAATGTTATCGAGTAACATCGTCCCTTCGTCCATTAGACCGAGCACGAGTTCATTCCAGGTACCGTCGGGCCCAACGCTACTCGCCTGTACCGTCCCTTCGTACGAGATGTGCTGCCACGAAGATTTAGTCGACTCGTCGCTGGCATTCCACGCGTCGGCAACGCTGTTATTGGAGTCGACGTTTCGCAGTTCCAACGAAGAGCCACCTGCATCCGCGGCATTGGGCCAATTGCCATCGTCGTAGTAGTGAACAAAGTCCGCTATATTTCCAACCGCATCTCGCAGCACAATCTCGTCAGTGCCATTGTTCAACTGCCCCGAGTAATTGCCAACGATCGCGATCGAGGGATGAAGCAATTGTAACGCCGCAACATCTGCCGCGACGACTAGGTACTCACCGCCAGCGATCTGAGTCCCCAGTGGGAATACGTAATCGACACCGCGATCTAGCGTCCAACCACTAATATCGACCGGATTGTTGCTGCGATTGTAGAGCTCGATCCACTCCTCGTCACTCGGCACAAACACGCCGTTGACATCGTAGTTACCGGCCGCGTTGTACATGATCTCGTTGATCACAATTTCGTCATGCAATTGAAATGCGTTTGCCGCATTCGGAGTTGCAATGCTCGGCAAACTAAACTCATTCGCTTCGCTGGTCACCAGACCTTGCAAAGTATTCGCAATGCGGGCGACATCGATTACCAACGAGTCATCTGGGCTGCGGAGCGTGACTTCGTCGTTGATTGCAGCTCCAAATCCCATCTGCGTTTCGTCGATGACAAGATAGCTTCCGGACGTAATCGTTGCTGCCGGAATCGGATATGTATTACCACCAATATCGACGTTGTAACTGTCGAGTACGACGTCGCTGTCGCCATAGTTGTGCAACTCGAACCAGAAGCTCGGAGCGTTGACCGGCGCCACTTCATTGATGACGATCGAGGGACCGGGAGAAGTCGCCACAGCGGGCTTTTCGACCGACATCAACTCCAGATCGAACGCCATGTCGGTGTCGACCGTCTGAAATTGATGGACTTCAACAGCAATGACATTGTTACCCACGTTGAGGAGATTCTCGTTTAGTCGCAGAAAATCGCTCAGCGAAACATCGACGATTTCACTACTGGCTAGCGTCGAGTGCGCGACGATTCCAGCGGGCATATTGATGCGGGCGACTTCCGCACCGTTTAGATAGAAGACGCCGCCGTCGTCGATTCGACTGCGTAAATACAACGACAAGTCGACGGGATCACCTTGAAAATCAAACTCTTTGCGAAAGTAGTACGTCGTCGCGCCATTGGCCAGTTGTTCGCCGAGCGAAGATGCATTCTCAAAGAACCGAACTTCGCTTAACCCGACGAAGTTGTTGTCACCAGTTGGGAAGTTGTCGTGTATGTCCAGCTTAACGTAGCGAGCACTCATCCCACTAAAATCGATCGTCTCCGAAAAGTCGGTGTTCGTTCCCGGTGCGATCGAAAATGCTCGATTCGCTTCGAAAGTCGAGAAGACTTGATCTTCACCAGCGATCAAAATGTCGGCGTTCGAGATACCTCGACCGAGTAAATCGGCGCGCCCCGGCAGCCATTCGTTGTAGTTCCA
>JBLHLE010001030.1:0-3450 GCA_047620805.1 Pirellulaceae bacterium | reverse complement strand
CCGGCTTCGATGTGTAAAGGTCTTTGCGCTTTCGCTTCGTGTTGTGCGAAATCAATTGATCGGCGACCCGCAAGATGTTCGGCGTGCTGCGGTAGTTCTCCTCCAACCGAATTACTTGCACGTCCGTATAGTCACTCTCAAAATTGAGGATATTGTTAAGGTTCGCTCCCCGCCAACCGTAAATCGACTGATCGGGATCTCCTGTCACCGCCAGATTGGGCCAATCGATCGATAGCGAGCGAACAATTGTGTACTGAGCGAGATTGGTGTCCTGGTACTCGTCCACCATGATATAGCGGAAGCGATCATCGAGCGCTCGCCGCAACTCGGGATGCTCGCGAAGCATCGTGGCGACGTGTAGTAGCAGATCGTCAAAGTCACATGCGCTGGCCTGCAACATTCGTCGGGCGTAAAGCGGATAGATCTCGGCAGTAAGTTGGCCAACAGGATTTCCCGGCGCTGGCACGTAATTGTCCGGAGAGATAAGTCGATTCTTGACGCGACTGATCTCGCTGGCAATCCGCTCCGGCGTCACCATGCCCAAGTCCACTTCTTCGTCCGCAATGACCAGCTTGAGCTGCTTGTGACTATCGTCCATGTCGTAGATGGAATAATTCTCTTTGAGACCGACAAGCGGACCGTGCTCGCGCAGCAGACGTGCGCAAAACCGGTGAAACGTCCCCATCCAAACGCGCTGCCCCGAAGCCAATTTCTCCACGCGGCGTTGCATCTCATCCGCCGCCTTATTCGTAAACGTCAGCGCAAGGATCTGCGACGAAGGAATCCCCAAGCTGAGCATGCGAGCGATTCGGTTGGTGATCACACGGGTTTTTCCACTGCCCGGACCCGCCAACATCAACAATGGCCCGTCGACGTGTTCGACGGCTAGTCGTTGCGATTCATTGAGCGACTGAGTGGACGGGGGATCGAACATATTACTTCCGGGCGGAGAGACATGGGCGCGTATCTACTAAAAAGATATGTCTTTTGCGAGTGAAAGTGAACCGGGCAGAGTCGACGGCAGCCGCTAGAAAGCATGCTGCACGTCGCGCAGAAAATGTTGTCTGAACCAGAAACACTTTAATTGCACGCCGCGAAACGACCGCAATGCGATTTTTGGACCCACCGGTGCTATGAAATTCACAGCCAGTCAAAGTGCGCTTCGCTAGCACGATTCGAAAAAAAGTCGAGATATTTTTCCGTGAAAATAGTAGCCAAAGCAAATGAAGTTGCTATATTATGGCCCAACTCGATGGGATCGAGTGAGTGGAATTGGCGATTGCAGACGGCACAACCACATTCCACAGGATAAGCAATAAGGGATTAACTGAGGGAGGGAACCCCCATGGCTGTAACGCGCATACCTCTTAGCGCTACGGAAGAAGCTACGCGAAGCCTTCACGAACGTTTGGGAATGAGCACCGCGGAAATCGGGCTGACTGTCCGCACCACCAATTGCCTAGAAGAACGAGGCATATTCACGGTGGAAGACCTGCTCAATTGCACTCGCGACGACCTTTTAAGCATTTCAAACTTCGGCGAGAAAACACTCGACGAAGTCTTCAGTGCCCTTTCGTGCGTCGGCTTCGATCGCAAGAAAGCGAAATAGGCCGTAATCGGAATGTAGTCTACGACTTATCTCCGAAACAATTCAAAAGAAAACGACGGTTCCAGGCCGCCGTTTTTTTTCGCGCCAATGCCGTTCTTGGCCAAGCCGTCGCTCCGACTTGCATGCCATTTTTACCGTCAGCCAGAAGAAATCGCCCTGAAAGTGTTGAGCTATGACGATTGCTGGCGGCGAACGCGAGTACGCCCCCAAAATGCCGTCCCTCATTCAACAAGTGGTTAACTTCCTTCGGCATCCTTCTTTGGCTAACGGTTAAACGCGGTTAAATTAAACGCGGTTAAATTAAACGAACGAAGAACCTGAATTGCGACAAGACATGTAGCTCAAGTCAGCTAAAACGTCGTAGTTCTGACATGTTGCCGATAACAGCCAAACACGATCGGGACGCCTTTCTCCACCCCGCAAGCATTCAGAATGGCGACCGGCGGCCGAGGTGGCAGAAATAATGTGACGTCATGTCAGTTACTTGTGGGGCATAAAAAGGCGAGACGATCATGTCACAAAAAAACCGCTCCTCAAAGTGAGAAGCGGTTTTCTGATTACAATTGTGGCTCTCGGAACTAGCCTAGCTTGATGGCAGCTTGAGCGGCAGCGAGGCGAGCAACAGGTACTCGGAAAGGCGAGCAACTGACGTAGTCCAAGCCGACCTTGTGACAGAACTCAATGGACGAAGGATCGCCACCGTGCTCGCCGCAAATTCCAATTTTCATACCAGGTTTAACGCTGCGGCCCTTGGCAACGCCCATTTCAATCAACTGACCGACGCCCGTGGTATCGATCGACACGAATGGGTCGAATTCCAAAACGTCCTTTCGGATGTACTCCGTAATGATCGCACTCACGTCATCGCGACTGTAGCCGAAGGCCATTTGTGTCAGGTCGTTGGTACCGAAGCTGAAGAAGTCTGCGTGCACTGCAACTTCGTCGGCGGTCAGGGCTGCACGAGGAATCTCGATCATCGTACCAATGCTAATGTCCAACTTGCCGTTGAAGTCCTTGTTCTTTTTGACAGCCGTGATTGTCTCTTCGGTGAGGACCCGAAGAACTTCCAATTCGCGAGCTGTTCCGACCAGCGGAATCATGATCTCAGGCATCGCCTTGATCTTCTTCGCCTTACAAACAATTGCTGCTTCGACGATCGCAGTAACCTGCATCTCGAGAATTTCGGGATACGTGATACTCAACCGGCAACCGCGGTGACCAAGCATCGGGTTGGACTCGTGAAGTTCTTTCACGCGTGCGGTGATCGCTGCGGGAGTCACACCAATTTTCTCAGCCGTTTCCTTGGTCGACTTCGCGTCGTGAGGAAGGAATTCGTGAAGCGGCGGATCGAGTAGTCGGACGGTTACGGGCAATCCCTGCATCGCCGTGAAGATCCCGACGAAGTCTTTACGCTGCATGGGCAACAACTTCTTCAGTGCCTTGCGGCGATCCTTTTCACTCTCGGCCAGGATCATTTCGCGAACCGCGTAGATGCGGTCGCCTTCAAAGAACATATGCTCGGTGCGGCAGAGTCCGATGCCTTGGGCGCCAAATTCACGAGCGCGCTTCGAGTCGGCTGGAGAGTCCGCATTGGTGCGAATCTTCAACGTACGGTACTTGTCGGACCACTTCATCACTTTGTTGAAGTCGCCACCGAGATCAGGATCGATCGTAGCAATGCTGCCTTCCATGACTTCACCCGTTGAACCATCTATCGAGATGGTATCGTTATGGTTGAACGTCTTGCCATGAACGGTGATCTTACGACCTTTTTCGTCGATGCGAACAGCACTAGCACCGGCAACACAACATTTACCCCATCCAACTGCGACAACAGCGGC